>CAYSOK010000072.1:0-7969 GCA_964432645.1 uncultured Bacteroidaceae bacterium
TCGTATTTTCTTGCCTGAAAATTTGCATCAAAGAAGTTTTTGATATAACTTCGCGACATGTTTTTCATGGTATTAGATTTAAGGTTAATGGAGATTGGTTGTCGTGAGATAACCAATTTTTTTCTCTCAACACTTGTTGGGAGGGAATTGATTTCTTACTCACATGGTATTAAATCAACCGCAGGGTAAATGGCGGAGCACTTCTTGAGCTGAGGTCTCCGCCGTTTCCGGTATCACACACACCCTCCTACTCCACAAATTCTACATCCGACACATTGTCTCCTATGAAAAAGTGGGCGTAATCGGCGGTCTTGTACCAACGAGGCTTGCCCGGCATGGTGTCGTAAATCCGTGTGCCATTTATCTTTAACCCTTCGAAACGGATGTTGCGCACGGGATGAGCGGCATCGTAGGCGTTGAGGATGGAAAGGTATGGAGTGTCGCCCGTGTAACGAATGTTGCGGAACAAAACATCCTCCACCAGACGACCGGGTGCAGAACAGTATTTGCTGTTGTAACAGGTCTTTACGTGCAGAAGCGAACCTTGATGCAGGTTCTCTATGCGGATGTTGTCAAAGACCACTCCCTTCACCACATTGTTGTCTCCACAGTTGATTGCCAGGCATCCTTGATAGTCCACTTGCGGCTCCGACTGCATGAGGATGTCGATGTTCTCGTAACGCAAATTCACGAGACTGTCACTCTCCGTGGAGAGACTCCCCCTGCCGTGAATGCCTATCATGATGGGATGCGCTACATCTGCCCAGAGCGTGGAGTTCTTCATGAGCACGTTGTGTACCGAACCCGTGAAGCCTTTGCGTGTGGCATACGCCGTGGTACAGTCGTCGGAATTGCGACAGAAGACGCGGTCGTAGGTCACATTGTCGGAGGCAAAGATGTTTAATCCATCGCCCCAGGAGGGAAAGGAGAGAGACTTGACGTCGTGCAACGTGACTCCATCGCTTCCACCTATGGGACAGGTGTTTAGGATGAGGCCGTCTACCAGTATGTTACGGCTTCGATAGACATGACATCCTTCGTATCCGCGCGGCGGACGTGCCACTCCACGTCCCAGGATACGTACGTTTTCTACGGAGTCCATCGCAAGATTTCCTGTGAAATAGGCTCCACCCGACAGATAATAGGTGGTGTTCGATTGGAGATGTATGGTGTCTTGTGCAGAGTAGTATCCGGGGGCGTAGTAGACAAATTTCTGCCCCAAACGATGTGCTTCTTTCTTGGCGTCTGCTGCCGAAATCACCGGTTTGGAGGTGAACAAGAGGAGGTTGTCCGTGACGCTTCCGTCAAACTCTACACTCACATTCTCCGGCTGAAAGAGCAGGAATTGGAGGGTGGAATCGTTCTGCACGTTGGCTATCACACCCTTGTAGTCGGGACGTATGCGAGCGGTGTGAAACGTGCGGTTGCGGGTGATGACACGTACAAAGACATCGCCCGTAAAATCAAAGAAAGCATAGGATATCTCACTCACCTTGTGCTTGTTATCCCCTATCGGTGCATTCACCTTCGCCATGTAGGTATCTATGCGTGTCCACTCCTTGCTGCCACGCGGTTGTACATACACCTCGTAGTCCTGTTTGAGGGGTGCGCCCTGCGGTGCGGGATAGGTATAGACCTGATGCAATCGTTTGTATTCCTTCACCTTAATCTTCCGTTTCCCGGCGAGCACCTCCAGTGCCATGCGGGTGTAGGGCATCTCGAGACCTTTGCGGTCGTGGTAGTGGGTGTAGGGTAGTTGGTAGATGTCCCACAACTTGCCACGCGACATGGCTCCCGGCTCCGTCCAGTCGTTGTAGAGCCCCGTGCAGTCGGACCAGGTTTCGAAGGGGACATCGTATCCCAGGTTGTAGCGTGCGGTGTACTCCATACCCTTGAGCAGACGATTGTCCAGAGCTCCCCAAAGGTCGTCTCCGCGGTATTGCCATGCCATCTCACAGATTTGGCACTCCGCTTCCAGCCCCAATTGCACATGCGCCTGGTCACGACCGGTCTCTTGGCACTGTCCCGTCTCGCTGATGTAGTACGGCAACGAGCCGTTGTCATAGTCGGAGAGATAATAGCGGACGGCACGACGATACAGTGTACTATCGTTCAAGAAGATAGCACACGCCATGCGCATGCGGTTGACTATCGCGCCCCAATTGCCGTTGGCATAGGGCGATGCTGCCTCGAAGGCATCTATGGTGGGAAGGAAGGCTCTCCGTATCATGCTCCCCCAGGCGTCTGTTTGGTGGCGTTGCAGGAGCGTCATCGCCTGCACCAGGTCGTAGCCTTGGATGAGACAGAGGGGAGCATCGTGACCCTCCAGACGTTGCAACACGCGCGCGTACGCGTTTATAATAAGGAGTGACTGTGCGGTGTCGCCCTGTTGTGCCAAGGTGAGGGCCGCCTTCATGTCGCGTTCCGAACCGACCTTGGTGGAACGATACTGTCCATCGCGGGCTATCACCTCGTAGGGACCCGCCGGTGTGTAGGTTTGTGCAGTGGCAGAGCCGGCTGCGAGGAACAGCAGTCCCCACAACCGGCTCTTGATTGTTATGTGCATAGGAAAAACTTATTTTGCATGAAACTTCTTACCGTCTTTTATATAGACTCCGCTACGGGGCACTCCGGGGAGTTTGCGTCCGGAGAGGTCGTAGATGTTGGCATCGCTCTCGGAGGGGGAGGATGTGGCACTCTCTATGCGTGTAGGAACGCCCGGCACGGGGATGAGTTCCCACTCGAAATCGGAGAGTGTAGTGGTGGTGCCGTAGAGGATATTGTTGTTGGTGTCTACCACCCAATACTGCTTGGAACTGTTGGAGAAGGCGCAGTAGTCGCAGTCTTTTGCATAGACGATGCGGTGGGGTTTGAAGGTACGTGCCTTCATGGTTCCGGTATTGGTCATCGCAGTGGAGTCGGCCAGGGAGATGAGGTCGTAGGTGGCTGCCGTGGTGTGATAGATGTACCACATGTAGTCGTACTTAAGTTCCTGCGTAATGGGCATGGAGAGCAGTACGGCGGAGTCGCCGCGGTTCACGAGATAGGTGTCGGTGTAGCGGTGACGTATGTAGTAGTTGCCGAGTTCCACCTTGCGGCTGTTGTCGGCTACGAGTGCTTCGTCGGTCACAAGGAGCTTGAAGGTCACGCTGTTGGTGCGTCCGCCTTGGTTCACAAAACTCCCCACGAGTGTGGTGTCCTGGTCCACCTTGAGGGTGATGGAAGAGGTGGTCTTCCCGTTGCTCCACTTGTAGTTGCCGTATCCGTCGGGGTTGGAGATGGAGAGGGTTACAGTGCTGTCTTTCACTACAGTAGCGGTACTTACGCCGCTACGTGTGGCGCCGTTGTAGGTGATGGAGGGGGTCACGCAGCTCGCAAAGCAGTCGCCCTTGACGGCGATGGAGAAGACCTGTTCACTCTTCACTCCGTCGGCATTGGTGTAGGTGACGCGGTAGAGGCGTGACTTGTTGGCTGTCACGGTGAGTTCTCTCGTGGTTTCTCCGGTGTCCCAGAGCCAATTGCCGGTGTCTAGGGTGCCATCGGCTATTTCGGGGGTCATCGTCACTTCGGTGCCTTCGGCGATGGCACGGAGGGCTACGGCGGTGGTACTGAAGGTGTTGGTGGTGCCTCCGGCGTGGTTCATATCGTAGGTTTTCTTCTTATACGTCATCTTGCCTGTCAGCTCTGTGGGGGGATTGGGGTTTAGGTATCCGAGGCTGTCGCCGTAGGTGTTCATCAGTACGGAGTAACCCAATTGGTCGTAGCTACCGCTGGTACTTCCGGTGCCTCCGGCGTCTATTCCCATGGCGGTATAAGCGCGTTCGGAGAAGGGCATCTTGACGCCCTTAACGCCCTCATAGTGACCGATTACCGTACCCCACATGGGTCGAATCTGTGCTCCGAGCACGGGGCCTGTCATCACCCAGCAACGGGAGTCGGTGTAGTAGTAGCCGTTGGTGCCATAGACGTAGTTGGTCCAGGGAAGTCCTTCAACACTCTGAGTCTGAGCGGCTATGTACTCCATGCCGGCTGCCAGTCGGTGGTCCATATAGGAGAAGAGGTCGTCGCCCTGGTTCCATCCCTGATGTGCCACATCCACCGCCAGTCCGGCAGCCATTCCTGCATGACCCGTATCGCGTCCGCTCTCCTGCATCTGTCCGAGCATGCCGTAGGCGCCGGTTTCGAGGTCGCTCTTGGAGGTGGTGACGATGAGGTTGCCCCAGAATTCTGTCAGTCCGTCGTTCTTTATGGGGTCGTCGGTGCGCACTTCCTTGAAGGTGCCCACTTGGTCGTATTTGATGAAGGACATGCCTTGGTTGTAGATGAAGACATCGTCACAGAGAACGCCTATGGAGATGACTGCCAGTGCGTTGCAGAGTCCCCAGTTGCTCCAGTAGTGTCCGGGGGCTTGCCACCACTTGCCGGAGTTTTCCCAGGTGCCATTGCGTGTGCGCAGGAATCCTATACAGGAGGGGTACCAGACTTGGAGCATCCAGTTTTGGAAGGTTTTGAAGTCGGTAGCGCTCCATCCTTCGTAGTCGCGCATCAGTTCGGCGGCTTGGGCGAACTGGTAGCCGTAGAGTCCGGCGGCGAGGGCGTAGTTGGAGTCTCCGCTGATGCCGGTGGTGGTGTTGGCCCATGCCATGAGGATTTTGACGGCGGTCTTGGCGTTGGCTTCGGTGCCGTCGATTTTCCATCGCAGGGCGTTCTGATAGGCCATGGTGGCGCCGCGGGCTGCATTGATGTAGTTCTCACCGGTGCCTCCTCCGCGAACGATAGTGGTGACGGGGTAAGTGGTGACTCCGGCCTGACTGTATTCTGCTTTTTTGAGCAGGTTGTAGGCTTTCGTTACGGCGTCGTTTCCGTCGGAGAGTTGCTGTTTTACGCGGTCAAAATCGGCTTGTGTGTGCAGTCCGCCGGGATGACGAAAACCTCGCGTGGAACTCTCTTGTGCCCGGGCGGTGACGCAGGAAACGGAGAGGGTTATCGCTACGGAGAATAGAAGATGTTTCATAGGGTTCATCTGTTTGTTAGTGTTAGTAGAAAGTGCCCTCTTTAAAAGGTTAGACCGATGAGGGGTTCGCAAAGGTAAGGTTTTTGTGTTAAACTACAAAGGAAAAGATACAAATATCTTGTTTTTTTTGTAAAATTGTTGGTGTGACGAAGGAAAAATGCTACCTTTGTTGGCAAAACGAGTAAGTTATGGAGATTATAGCGCACATACGAACGGATTTTAAGGAGAAATTCGGGATACCGCGCCAGAGTGGTGTGGTGGAGGGTTTGCAGGGGCGGATAGTGTTCACGTTGCCGTACCGCAAGGCGGAGGCGTTGCGTGGATTGGAGGAGTATTCTCACTTGTGGATTGTGTGGCAGTTTTCGCGTGCGATTCAGGCTCCGGGTGAGTGGCACTCCACGGTGCGTCCGCCGCGTCTGGGGGGGAACAAGCGTGTGGGGGTGTTTGCCACGCGGTCGCCGTTTCGTCCCAACCCCATTGGTTTGTCGTGTGTCAAGATTGAGGGTATCGATGTGGATACGCCCGAGGGACCGGTGGTTCGGGTTTCGGGGGTGGACATGTTGGATGGTACGCCGATTTACGATATCAAGCCGTATCTTTCGTACTGTGATGCGCATCCGGAGGCAATGTGTGGTTTTGCGGATAGGGTGAAATATCAACGGATGTCGGTAGAGGATCCGGGGGGTGCGTTGATGGTGCTTCCGGAGGCGTTGCGTGATGCTGCGCGTGGGGTATTGGAGCAGGATCCGAGGCCTCATTATCAGGAGGATCCGGAACGTGTTTATGGCTTAAACCTGGCGGCATATAACATCCGTTTCCGTACGGAGGGACGGGTGGTGATTGTTGTGGAGGTGAGGAAGGATGATGGGGTGTTATTATCTACTACGTAATCAATAATAATGTGAGTAAACTCTAACAAATAAAGGAACAAGGAACAATGACAGCTAAAGAACAAATAGAGGAATTGCGCACGGCAATTCATCGATATAATCACGAATACTACGTACTGAACAACCCAAGTATCAGTGACTTCGAATTCGATGCGCTCCTACGTCAACTACAAGACTTGGAGCAAGAACACCCCGAATACGATGACCCCAACTCCCCCACCCGACGTGTGGGAAGCGACCTAAACAACGAATTTCAACAGGTGAAACACAGGTATCCCATGCTCTCCCTCGCCAATACATACAACAAGCAGGAGGTCACGGAGTTCTACGAACGTGTTAAAGCGGGACTTCAAGGTGAACCCTTCGACATCTGTTGCGAAATGAAGTACGATGGGCTGTCCATCTCCCTCATCTACCAAAACGGCAAACTGGTGCAGGCGGTGACGCGTGGCGATGGTGTGCAGGGCGATGATGTGACGGAAAACGTGCGTACCATCCGCACTGTCCCCCTGCAGCTGAGCGGAACGGGATATCCCGAGGAGTTCGAAATACGTGGCGAGGTGCTCATGCCGTGGAGTAGTTTCGAGGCGCTCAATGCCGAACGTGAGGCGCGCGAGGAGCAACTCTTTGCCAATCCCCGCAACGCTGCTTCCGGTACGCTCAAGAGCAAAAACTCGGCTGTGGTGGCTGCGCGCAAACTCGATGCTTACCTCTATTATATCCCCGGCAATGCTCCGGCAGCAGGACACTACGAGAGTCTGAACATAGCGGGCGAATGGGGGTTTAAGATTTCCCAAGGCATGCGATTGGCTTCTTCGCTCGAGGAGGTGTTCGCCTTTATAGACTACTGGGATACGGAGCGCAAAAATCTCCCTGTGGCTACGGACGGTGTGGTGCTGAAGGTGAACTCCTTGCAGCAACAACGTACCCTGGGATACACGGCCAAGAGTCCTCGATGGGCCATCGCCTATAAGTTTCAGGCGGAACGGGAGTGTACGCGGCTCAACGAAGTGACCTTCCAGGTGGGTCGTACGGGGGCTGTGACGCCGGTGGCCAACATGAATCCGGTGCAGCTGGCGGGAACCGTGGTACGACGTGCTACGCTCCACAATGCCGACTTCATGGAGCAGTTCGACTTGCATCTGGGCGACATGGTGTACGTGGAGAAGGGGGGCGAAATCATCCCCAAGATTGTGGGAGTGGATACGGAGGCTAGAGGTGCATCTACCGGTCCGAAAATCAAGTTTATAACGCAGTGTCCGGAGTGTGGCACCGAGTTGGTTCGCTACGAGGGTGAGGCTGCGTATTATTGTCCGAATGATGCGCTCTGTCCGCCGCAGATTAAGGGACGCATAGAGCACTTCATCAGTCGTCGCGCCATGAATATAGACAGTCTGGGACCGGAGACGGTGGAGGAATATTACGGTCAAGGACTCATCCACAATATGGCGGATTTGTATGATATAAAGTTGTCCGATATAGCGGGGCAGGATCGCAATCGTGAGATTTCGGCGCGCAAGATTCTCAACGGCATAGAGGCGAGCAAACAGGTGCCGTTTGAACGTGTTCTCTTTGCACTGGGTATCCGTTTTGTAGGCGAGGTAGCGGCGCGTGCTTTGGCGCGCAATTTCAAGTCGATAGAGGCGCTACAGGCTGCCACGCTCGATGAACTGACGCAGGTAAACGGCATCGGTACGGTGATAGCGGAGAGTGTGGAGCGTTATTTCCACGAGGAGGCGAACTTGGAGATGGTCCGTCGTCTCAAGGAGGCGGGGGTACAGATGTCTCTTTCGCAGGAGCAGCAGGAGGCGCAGACTACTCTCCTGGCGGGTAAAACGGTGGTGATTAGTGGTAAATTTAAGCATCATTCTCGCGATGAATACAGTGTACTTATTGAGCAGAACGGTGGTAAGAAGACGGGGTCTATCTCTGCCAAGACGTCGATGGTTTTGGCGGGTGAGGATATGGGACCGGCGAAGTTGGAGAAGGCGCAAAAGTTAGGTATTCAAATTGTTAGCGAGGAGGAGTTCTTGAAGATGATTCAACCGGAGGTTCCTGAGATGCC
>CAYSOK010000073.1:0-7745 GCA_964432645.1 uncultured Bacteroidaceae bacterium
CGAACCGGTTTTTTTGAGGACGTTCCACGAAACGTCCCTACACTGTGGATGTTAAATTTATGGATTAATCTTTGAAACCATCCAATGCAACGGTTGGCTGACTGTTGTCGAAACAACCCTTGTTGTAACCACCGTTATACCCCGCAGGAGCCTCCGGCTCCCAATAGAAGATGCCCAACAAATGCTCCGAACCACTCATCAACGTGCGGATGCAATCGCGACACTCCTCGGCAGCATCGTAGTTCATGCCAATCTCACAAATCATTACCGACTTGCCATACGTGCTGTACAACGTGTTGATGTTCTGCAAACACGTAGACGCAGCCGACTGAGCCTGACCTACCTCCGGATACAAAGACATACCTATGATATCGTATTCACCACCGTTGTTCTTCATATAGTTGAAAACACGCGTGTACAATCCAATGTTGTCACCACTATCCACGTGTACAATCACCTGACAATCCGGGAAGATAGCCTTCACCGCATCGTAACCCGCATTGTTCAACTTCGCATAGTTGGCATCCTGGTCAATCTTACCCAACGGCCACATCATGCCCGTACGCGTCTCATTGCCAATCTGCACCCACTCCGGTTCCACACCGTAAATCTTCAACTTACTCAACATCTCCGTGACATGCTGAGACACCGCCGTGCAAGCATCCTCCAAACTGTAGTCCGCCCACGCCGCCGGAATGGCCTGCGCAGCAGGATCCGCCCACGTATCGCTGAAGTGGAAGTCAATCATCACACGCAATCCCAAAGCATCCGCCCGGCGAGCCTTCACCAAGACATCGTCTATGTTGTTCCAACCGTCCGAAGGATTCACCCAAACACGCAGACGGATGGCGTTCACACCACAATCATCGCGCAGGAGCTGCATGCACTCCGTCTCCACGCCCTGACGGTTGCTAAAGGTGACCCCCTCCGTCTCCATCTGTGTAATCCAACTCACATCGGCACCCTTCGCAAAGGAACCGCGCTCCGCTCTCACTACCGTATCCTCGCGCAGAGGATTGGTCACAGGACTGTCCTGTGTACACGATGTCCACGCGAACATCGATACACAGGCAGCCATTAATATATTCATCATTTCAGTTTTCATCTTTCTATATATCATTTTGTAATAGAGATTGTTCCCTTACACAGGTCCACCTTGAAGGTCCACGTACTACCTATGTAGCTATCGTCCAGAGTGATGTTGCCACCGGAGTAAAGCATCTTGTCGAGCGTACCGCCGAACTTCTTGCCCCAATCACCGTTCAAGATAATCTGGAAACCCCATGGCGTGTTGGCCGTCACCTCGTAGTCGATGGTGTAAACACCCGCCTCGGAAGTGGGTTGGAGGGCGTACAGATTCCAGTCGTCGCCGATACCCGTGATGCTAACAGACTCAACCGCCGTCAGACTGTACGTCATGGCAGAGAGAGAAACCTCCACCAAGTAGAGACCTGCACCCGGCGCCGTGATGTTGTTATCCGCCACTACCAATGTGCCGGAATACTCATCGCCACTCTCCAGACCGTAAGCACCGCTCCAGGAATCCTTCTCCGGATAGAAGCGATACCCCCACTGAGAACTGATGTTGCAAACACCGGCATACGCCAAGTTGTCCTCATCAATCAACGCCAAAGACTGGTCGAAGTTCCATCCGCCGGAGATACCGTCATCGATACCCACAGCCCACAACTCGGAAGCTATCTGCGGACCCTCTTCTACACCACCGGCTGCCACACTGCAGGTCCAAGCCAACGGGTCGTTGAGGTCGAGCGTAAGCGTAACCTCGCCGGTAGACGGGATGTTGATGGCAATGTCCTCAGCCTCCGAACCGAAGGTAAGCGCCTCGCTGCTACCACCAAAGGCCACGGCAGTAGCGATGGCGGAAGCATCTTCCGTACCCGTATCCACGGTGTACTGCTCACCGCTGCCGGCAATCCGTATGGTGGCTGCACCACTCTTCGTAGCGTTGAACGTCAACGTCCACTTGTTCTCCTTGCGAGAATACGTCATCTCGCCCTCGGCATCACCGCTCACGGAGAGAGAAGAGATGTGCAGAGCCGACCACTCCTGACGCTGCGTGTTGACCACGGTATAGTAGCAACCCTCCACGCCGGGGAACCAGAAGTTCCAGTGGCTGTCCTCGGAACTCATCAAGAACGGCGTGCCGGAGACACCATCGTTACCCCACAAGATACCTGTGGGCTCCTGCAGGTAGAAGTTGTACCAAGAGGTGACACCCAAGAATCCGGAGTAGATGCCGTTGCCCTCGGGAGACCCCAGTGTGTTGCCCGTATCCTCCTGGTGGTTGTCCAGAATGAATCCGTGCGTCATATCCAGCGTGTACGGCGTCACGTTGATGCTGTACACATTACTATAATCCGCCGGCATGTTGGCAGCCAGCACGGAAGAGATGCGCATGTATAGGGGAGCGGCTGCACCACTCTCTATGCCCACACGTCCCACGATGGAGTTGAGCTCCGAGGTGGTGAACTGCATGGAGGTGACACCGTTGTCTGCCAGAATCTCAACCACACTGGAGAAATCCTCCGTAGAGGAGAACTGCAAGGTGTTGGAGATGACGTATTTGGCAGCCTGCACCTGAGGATTGTTCAACGTGATGGTGCTGTTGTCCGTCCAGTTCAAGGTGAGTGCAAGAGCCGATGTGTTGTCGGCATCGAGCACCACATCGCCGGAACCGGTCAGCGTGAGCGCTTCCCCTCCGGTGGTAGTGAGTATGTCGCCGTCCGGGTCGCAGGCTGCGAATCCCAGTACCGTAAGGAGCGACATGCATAGTATTTTAAGGGTTTTCATACATTAATAATTTGTGTTAGACAAGTTGGGATTTGCAGAAAGTTCTGCCGTTGGGATGGGGTACACATTGTACTTGCTGTCGGTGGCGCGTCCGTCCAGGACTCCGCCCTTCCACTGCCAGATGTAGCTGCCGCCGGTGAACTGACCGTAGCGTATGAGGTCGGTACGGCGTACGGCCTCCCAGTAGAGTTCGCGTCCGCGTTCGTTCAAGATGTACTGTAGGTTGAGTTGGGCGGAGTTGATGCCATGGTCGCTGTCGCCGTATGCACGGCTGCGAACGGCATTGACCAGTTCCAGTGCCTTCTGGGTGTCGTAGGTGATGCCGTCTGCAGTGAGGAAACCGCCTCTCAAGATGGCTTCGGCTGCTGTCAGATAGATCTCAGCCAGACGAATCACCGGATAGTCGATGCTGGCACCTACGGCAACGGTGTTGGAGGCGGATACACCGGAGTCGTCCAGATTGGAGAACTTCTCGCCGAAGTATCCCTGGCTCTGGTCGTCGATGGCCTTGGTGAACCACTGGGTCTGTTCGTCGGTGTAGAACAAGTAGCGGGAGTCCGCTTCGCCCTCGAAGAGTGCCGGCAGTTCGCCACGTACACGGAACATACCCCAACCGCTGGTCAAACCATACTTGGCCGGGTCTTGTGTGCTGGAGTTACCGCACTGACCGCAGACAATAAAGGTGGTAGCACCCCAGCTCACGGTGTTTACGCCGTCTACGACAAACGGGAAGATAATCTCGTTGGTACGCAGATTGTTGCTGGCATTGAACAACTTGGCATATTCCGGTTCGAGAGAGAATCCCGCTTGCAGTATCTTGTGGCAGTAGGTGAGGCAGTCGCTGTAGTGATTGCCGGCACCGTACACCTCGGCGTTCAGATAGAGACGGGTGAGCAGTGCCCATGCAGCCTGTTTGGAGGCACGTCCATACTCAAATTGGCTGTCCTCCTTGTCGAGCAATCCCTCTTCGGATATCGCCTTCAGTTCAGATTCTATATAGTTGAACAACTGTACATTGCTGTAGCACTCCGGTGTGTAAGCCCCCACACCCATGGTCTCGTCCACATACGGACCCTGGCCAAAGAGGTCGAGTACATACTCATACGCCAAAGCACGCAGAAAACGAGCCTCCGCACGATAGGCGGTGAGGTCTTTCTGTCCGCTCACGGCACCCTCCGTGGCGTGTCCCAGGAACTCGTTGCAAAGAGCGATGGTGTAGTACAAACGGTAGTAAGTGTCTGCCACCCACGGGTCGTTGGCATCCCAACTCATATAAGTAAGGTCGGTCACCTTATCTCCGGAGAGCCAGGTGGAAGCCACCTCCTCGGTAGCATCCTCCTGCAGATGGAAGAATCCGCGCAGGAAGTCGAACCCGTTGTTGCTCGTCAGGTCGGCATCGCCACCGCCCTGTTCCTGACCGGCAATCACGTAAGAGGCATACAGTTTGGCAAGCGCACTCTTGTATCCCTCCGGGGTGCTAAACACCTCATCGGCAGTAGTATCGCTGTCGGTCATAGGCTTCTGATCCAGGTCGTCGGTACAGCCTACTATCGCCATACCCGCCATCATCAGGAGTAGAAATATATTTTTCTTTTTCATACGTCTTATTAATTAGTAGGGATTAGAAATCAAGTCCGAGAGTCAGGGAGTAGGTGCGAGGACGCGGATAAACGGTCATGTCGATACCGCTCTGGCACTCGGGGTCTACACCGGTGTAGTTGGTGATGGTGAATACATTCTGCACCATGATGGAGGCGTTCAGACGCAACCACTTGGTGACTTGACCGAAGTCGTAGGAGAGTTGCAGGTTGTCCATCTTGAGGAAGGAGGCGTTCTCTACGTAGAGGTCGGACTCGTGCTGACGTACCTGGAAACCGGTCTTGAGATAGCTGGAGCTAAGACGGTTCAGCTGGTAGTCGTTGTAGGACATGGTCTCCCAGGCGCCGGTGTTCATGGCCATACCGTTGTAGAGGTAGTTGCCAAGGTTGGCACGCAGGCTGGTGCTGATGGTCCACTTCTTGTAGCGCAGACTGGTGGAGAAACCCAGAATCCAGTCGGGAGCGGGGGAGTGGTAGTGATAGAGGTCGTTGGAGTCTATCACGCCATCGCCGTTGAGGTCGGCATAGACACCTTCCAGAGGTTTGCCGGTGGCTTCGTCATACACCTGTTTGTACACGTAGTAGCTATAGGGAGCGTATCCCTCGGAGAGCACCTGTACGTAGTGAGACTCTATGGCACCGGTCAGGGTGTTGGGAGACTCGGAGAGTTCGTTGAGGCGCAGGTTGGTAATCTTGGTGGTCTGGTAGGTGGCGTTGGCGCTGACATCCCAGGTCCAGTTCTTGCTCTTGATGGGGGTAGCGTTCAAGGTGATTTCCACACCCTTGCTGCTGATGTTACCCACGTTGGAGAGCATCTCCTTATTGAAGTTGGTTCCGGCAGCCACCGGTACGGTAGCGAGCAGGTCTTCGGTCTTGCGGGTGTAGTAGTCCACAGAACCGGTGATGCGGTCGTCCAGGAAGCCAAAGTCGATACCGAAGTTCCAGGACTTGGTGGTCTCCCACTTCAAGTTGCTGTTGTATGCTTCGGGACGATAGGTGGCGATGGCGGTGCCGTTAAACATGTAGTAGGCTCCGCTCTGGCTCACGGTGTAGAGGGGCATGTAGCTGTAGTTGGCGATGCCGTCCTGCTGACCGGTGATACCGTAGCTGGCGCGTACCTTCAGGGTGCTGAAGGCGGGTTTCAGTGACTGGAAGAAGCTCTCCTCGGAGGCTCTCCATGCCAGGGCGATGGAGGGGAAGGTACCCCAGCGGTTGTCCTTGCTGAATCTGGAGGAACCGTCTCGACGCATGCTGGCGCTCAACAGGTAGCGAGAGTCGTAGGAGTAGTTGATACGTCCGTAGTAGGAGAGGAGGGTGTGGCGCTGGTCGTCGGCTGCCGATGCGGCTTGTTGCTCGGCGGGATCCATGTCGTTCCACTCGGTGTAGGCGGCGTTGGTGTACTTCCAGAATTGGTAGTCGTAGCCGGCGGTTACATCGATGTTGCTCTTTATGTCTTCGAAGTACTTATTATAATTAAGGTAGAAGGTGAAGAGTTTGTTGGTATTGCGCTGCGGTCCGTAGCTGTAGTTACGTCCGCCGGTGTTGTAGTATTGGTAGGCTTCGCGAGAGACATAGATGTCGCCGGAGCCCTTGGACCAGTCGTAGCCCAGGGTCATGTGGGCGTGCAGTTCGGGGAGGAAGTGCATGCTGTAGTCGGCATCCAAGCTACCGATGAAGCGGTAGACGTCGCTGGTGGAGCTATAGTTCTTGAGCAGTCCCACGGGGTTGCCTGTGGCTCCGGTGATGGGTACACCGTTGGCGTCGGCTGCTTCGTAGTATCCCAGGAAGGCATCTGTGCCGGAGTACACCGGTGAGCAGGGGTTGTGGGTGGCACCGCCCCAGATGGCACTGGTGTTGGCAAAAGTGTTGTTGCTGTAGGTCTCCTTGGCGTTGAGTTTGAGTTTCAAATGGTCGTCGAAGAAGGAGGGAGCCAGGTTCAAGCTACCGGTGTATCGGGTGACGTTGTCGGTCTTGAGGATACCGTCTTGGTTGCTGTATCCCAGGGACAAGCGGTAGGGCAGGAAGTTGCTAATCTTGCCGGCGATGCTCAGATTGTTGTCTGTGCTGAAGGCGGTCTTGTAGATTTCCTTGTTCCAGTCGGTATTGACATTCTCGTTGAGGAGTGATTTCTGTCGGTCGGTGCCGTTTTCGGTGACCAGATTGTACATCTCGTCGCGTGATATCATGTCCGCGGTCTTCGTCTTGGTTTGGAAGGCGTTGGTGGTAGAGAAGCTGATTTTGGGTTTGTTGCTTTCGGTACCTTTCTTTGTGGTGATGATGATGACGCCGTTGGAGGCACGTGAACCGTAGATGGCGGTTGAGGATGCGTCCTTGAGCACGGAGATGCTTTCGATGTCGTTCGGGTTGATGAGGCTCAGGAAGTTACCGCTTCCGCTGACGGAGCCGCCTACTTCCATGGGTACACCGTCGAGTACTATGAGCGGGTCGTTGGAGGCGTTGAGTGATGCGCCGCCGCGGATGCGGATGGTGCTACCGGCGGAGGGGGAACCACCGCTGTTGACGATTTGCACACCGCTGACTTTTCCGTTGATGAGTTGTTCGGGTGAGGTGATGACGCCTTGGTTAAAGTCCTTGCTGCTGACGTTGCTTACGGCGCCGGTCAGGTCGCTTTTTCGTTGTACACCGTAGCCCACGACCACGGTTTCTTGCATCAGGTTGTCATCGGGTGTGAGTCGTACCACGATTTTGCCTGTGGAGGTGAGGTTAACGGTTTTGGTGCCGTAGCCCACGTAAGATACGGTCAGTTGTGTAACCTTGTCGGATACGTTCAACTGGAAGTTACCATCGTAGTCGGTGGTGGTTCCTTGTGAGGTTCCCACGCTCATGATGGTTGCGCCGATAAGGGTTTGCCCTTGTTCATCGAGCACCTTTCCGGTGACGGTTTTTGAGTTTTGTGCGAGTAGGACGCTCGGGAAGAGGGCCAGTAGCACTACCATGCACCACCAATGCATGGTTTTTCTTTCATGATAGATGTTCATATAACACAATAAATTAATTAGTTCCACGGTCAGCGCCTTTTCAAACGGCCTAGTCTTTCAAGAAGGTTAGTATGTTCGTTTTTTGTGGCATAACTTAACTCTTAGGAGTCGGTTGCAAATATAGACGTTTTTGTGTAGGTTGCAAAGAAAAATGTGAAAAAGTTTTCGAAAAACGCAAAAAAGTTCCTTTTTGTTGTTTTTTTGTGGGGAGGGAAGAGAAAAATCGTTCTGTATATGGTTGAGATTCATAGAGTATGTATTCGCCATCCGGATGGTGGAAAACATTCACGAGCGAGTATCCACAGTGTAGGGACGTTTCGTGGAACGTCCTCAAAAA
>CAYSOK010000074.1:0-7592 GCA_964432645.1 uncultured Bacteroidaceae bacterium
TAATATGGGTTGATTCATACGGTTCCTCCTTATTATATTATTATATTTCGTGGATGTTCCCGCCATGCGGAATGCGTTTCGCGCCGGGTTTTTGAGGACGTTCCACGAAACGTCCCTACACTGTGGATGTTCACGTGGATGTTCCTCTCGTGGTTGTACACCGCTTGAACAATGTGAATCATTTCCTCTAACCAATTGTAGGACAGGGGGGAAATGGTGACAGTGGGGAGTTGCAACTCTTGTGCAATACTCTCTATATTCTTATGATCAAACTCCTGTTGCAGGAAAATGAGTCGTACATCCTGCTGCTTGCCGCGCTCTATTAAGGAACGAAGGCGCGTGGGAGAAGGTTCCTTTCCGTTCTCCTCTATGCAAATCTGTTCCCACCCGTAATCATGCGCCATGTAGGTGAGAGCCGGGTGATATATCAAGAATGCCGGCTTGGAAACGCTGTCCCGAACGGCACGTATTTGATGGATAACAACTTCGATGGAATCGATAAAAAGCTCCAGTTGCTGCCAACGTTCCCGGTATCCGTTGCTGTGCTCCGGATCTACCTTGATGAGTGTCTCCAGGATGTTGCGGGAGAGTATCCGGACATTGGGGAGCGACATCCACACATGAGGGTCCTCCTCGAGATGCCCATCGTGCAGGGTCTTTATTCCTGTGATGCCACGACTTGTAGCTGAGAAGGTTACGTCGGGGGCGTTCTCCTGCAAACGTTCCGTCCACAGACGCTCAAACCCCAATTGACCAACGTATAGATATGCCATGCTGTTATGGAGCTCCATGAGTTGACGCGGAGTAGGTTCGTAGGTTTCGGGACTACTCCCCCCCGGCACCATAGAAACCACCGTAACGCTGTCTCCGGCAATACGTTCGGTGAGATAACGCAAAGGTTCAATGCTCACCGTCACCGTCCTCCCGGCGTTTTCGGATTGTCCGCCACAAGATGCCGTAAACAACAGCACAAGCATCGGTAAGATTATGAGAATCAGATATTTTTTCATTTCACTACTGAACCATCCATTGTACAAATATATAGGAATAGAGCAGGATGACGTAACGCAACACCTTGCCTATAGCAATCGCCGTCAATGTATACACCGGATTCGCCCGCATATACCCCAGCGCCACGGTAATAGCACTACCCAAAATCGGGATAAACGCAAAAAAACCGATGCTCGCACCGTAACGCTCCACAAAATGTTCGGCACGCTGCAACTTCTCCTCCTTGACATGCAAATAGGTGTGTATCCACTCCCTTTTGCCCAATCTACCGATGAAAAAGTTCAACATACTGCCCGCCACATTGCCTATGCTGCCCCAGATGAGCAGTTCGTGAGCCGGCACTCCCGTGGCTTGCAAACCCAACATGACTACTTCACTGCTGAACGGAAGCACACTGCCCGCTAAAAACGCGGAGATGAGCATTCCCCAACAGCCGTAGCTTATAAGAAGTTGAATGAGGGCATCCATATTTCGTATATCGTAAGTGCTATAAAAGTAATAAGGAATAAATAGAATAAAAGGTTCGTAAACCAGTGCGACGTGAGGGCAAAATAGTGCGTGAGTATCACACTCCCCGTGGCTATCTGCAAACAGAGCAACGGGGTGAGCAACTGAGGCTGCCACAGTATGAGCAGAAAAATCAACGTGTGACTTATGAGCGTCACCTTCAGGAGCATACGGGGCTTTATCTTATCATCGTAACTGCGTATCGCCAAGTGCCAACCGGCTATCAGACTGAAGAAACAGAAGGGGAGATAGAAGTAGGCATCGGGATTCTTCAACGCAGTGAGCAGGGGCTCCCACGTAAGAGGTTCTATCACAACCAGTTCACGCAGATGATAGTACATGTCCCAACTCTGCATGTAGTAGGCGTAGAAGAGCCAAACCACATAGGGGAGCAGAAGTCCCAACAGGGCTGCAAAGAAACTGCGGAGACACAGGGAACGCAACTGAATGAGCATGCAGAGGATGAGGAACGGGGCAAGATACAACAACTGCACTACCTCTACCGATGCCACGCCCAAGAGCGTGAAAGCATAGAAGGTGTGACCCGCCGGGTTGCGCTCCTGATAGGTGCAATAGAGCAGGTGTAGCGTGAGTATGCCGCAAATCGCCATCGGCGTGTCAAACCGCTGTGGCATGCAGCAGAGTGCCGCCGATGCCAGGAACAGAAAGACTGCGGGTACCATGTAGGTACGTATACGTATGAGCATGAAGCGGTTGTGTATCTCCTGAAGGTCGTATGCCAACCCCAACAGGAGCAACACATTCAGGCAAGGCTTGCGCCACTCTCCCGAGAGGATGTCGGGACTCAACACCGCCACACACACCAACACATAATATAATATAGCGGCGGGCAGAGTAAATCTGCCCGATGCTACACTATTCTGAAAACGCTTGTTCATCATCTATCAACCGTTCCGAAACGCCCTAATTATAAATCTTGTCCTATGTCGGAGCGGAAATATTTCTTGGTAAACTGTATCTTCTGTGCCTGCTCAAAGGACTGCTTGAGGGCTTCCTCCTTGTTGGCACCGTAAGAACTAACGGCTATGACACGTCCGCCATTGGTTACCACTTGTCCATCCTTGAGCGCCGTACCTGCGTGGAATACAATGCTTTCGGTCACTTGGTCAATGCCGGTGATGGGGTATCCCTTGTCGTATGCCTCCGGATAACCGCCGGATACGAGCATGACGCAAACGGCACTGCGGGGGTCTACCTCCAGTGTCTTGGTGTCGAGATTGCCATCGGCCACACCTTGCAACAGGTCCACCAGGTCGCTCTTGATGCGGAGCATCACGGACTCGGTCTCGGGGTCGCCCATGCGGACGTTGTACTCTATCACCATCGGTTCACCCTCTACGTTGATGAGTCCAAAGAAGATGAATCCCTTATAATCAATACCTTCGGAAGCCAGTCCCTCTACGGTAGGACGGATGATGCGGTCTTCCACCTTCTGCATCCATGCTTTGTCGGCAAAGGGAACGGGGGAGACACTGCCCATACCGCCGGTGTTCAAACCGGTGTCGTGCTCGCCAATACGCTTGTAGTCCTTGGCTTCGGGCAGTATTTTATAATGTGTACCGTCGGTAAGTACAAACACAGAGCATTCTATGCCGCTCAGGAACTCCTCAATCACTACACGTGAAGAGGCGTTGCCAAACATACCGCCCAACATCTCCTTGAGTTCCTTCTTGGCCTCTTCCAGAGTGGGCAGGATGAGTACGCCCTTGCCGGCACAAAGACCGTCGGCCTTCAGCACGTAAGGGGCTTTCAGGGTCTCCAAGAACTTCAGTCCCTCCTCGAGTGTTTCACCCGTAAAGGTCTGATATGCAGCCGTCGGGATATTGTGTCGCTGCATGAAAGCCTTGGCAAAATCCTTGCTTCCTTCCAGCACGGCACCCTGCTTGGAGGGTCCTATCACCGGGATGTTCTGCAGGACTGCGTCCTGCTTGAAGTAATCGTAGATGCCCTTCACCAACGGGTCCTCGGGACCTACCACCACCATATCCACTTTGTTCTCGAGAACAAAAGTCTTAATTCCCTCAAAGTCATCGGCTTTGATTGCCACGTTCTGTCCTGCATTCGCTGTACCGGCGTTGCCCGGTGCTATGAACAGCTGCTCCACTTGTGCGCTTTGCGCTATCTTCCATGCAAGTGCATGTTCGCGACCTCCGCTTCCTAACAGTAATACCTTCATAACTCTTACCTAATTATTAATCGTCAAAGTCTTCAAAATCATTGCGATACTTCTTCTCTTTGCCGTAGCTCTTGTTGAAGCGACGGTCGTTGTCGCGGTTTCCCTTGAAGGGGCGCTTGTCGCGGTCGCGGAAGGAGCGGTCGAAGCTCTTGCGCTCGCCACGGTCGCTGCGGTCAGTGCGGTCGTCATCGCGGTCGCGGAAGGAACGCTCGGGGCGCTTCTTGCCGTAGTCGTTCTGTCTGCCTCGTCCGGCAAAACGGTCTCTTCCGTATCCGCCGTTGTTGTCGTCTTCTTCGTCCAGACGCTTTTTGAACTCGCGCTTCTCCTTGAAACGACGCTTCTCGCTCATGGCTCTGCGCTCGGCATCCGACTTGATTTCGCCGCCCTCGGCACGCATTTCCTTATATTTACCGCTGAATATCTGATACTTGCGCAACTCACACTCCAGGGCACCGTTGAAGAGAGGTGTCTTGATGGAGGGCTTGAGGCCGATGCTCTCGAAGCACTCCTCGCGGTAGCTCAGAATGTATGCCTCGTTGTCCACAAACTGATGCTTCAGTTTCTCGCCAATCATCTTGTAGAGACCCAGCAAGTCCGGACTGGAGATGCGCTCGCCATACGGCGGGTTGGTCACGATGATGCTCTTCTCCTTGGGCTGTGTGAACTGCTTGAAGTCCTGCATGCGAATCTCGATATCGTTGCTCAGACCCGCAGCCTTTACATTGCGGAGTGCTATGCCCACCGCCTTGGGGTCGGCATCGTATCCATATATCTTGTGCGTGAACTCACGCTCCTGACTATCATCGTCATAGATGCTCTCGAAGAGCTCCTTGTCAAAGTCCGGCCACTTCTCGAAAGCATACTCTTTGCGGAAGATTCCGGGAGCCATGTTGCGGGCAATCAGGGCTGCCTCGATGGGTAGGGTTCCGGAACCGCACATGGGGTCGATGAGGTCGGTCTCGCCCTTCCATCCCGCCAACAGCAGGATGCCGGCTGCCAACACTTCGTTGAGCGGTGCCGCTACACTCTCTTGGCGGTATCCGCGGCGGTGCAAACTCTCACCGCTACTGTCGAGAGCCAACGTACAGTCGTTTTCCGAGATGTGTATGTGCAACTGAAGATCCGGGTTTGCCACACAGATGTTGGGACGCTCGCCCGTCTTCTCGCGGAAATAGTCACATATAGCATCCTTCACCTTGTAAGCCACGAACTTAGAGTGTCTGAATTCCTGTGAATACACCACGGAATCCACTGCAAAACTGGTCTTTAGGGTGAGGTAATCTTCCCACTTTATTTCTCTGATGGCATTATACACCTCGTCGGCAGTGTTGGCCTTGAAGTGCTTGATAGGTTTAAGTATTCGGATGGCCGTGCGCAGACAGAAATTGGCACGATACATCATACGTTTGTCGCCGGTGAAGGACACCATACGGTTGCCTATCTGTATGTTGTCGGCACCCAGATTGGTCAGTTCCTCTGCCAACAGTCCCTCCAGTCCGTGGAAGGTCTTGGCTATCAAATTGTATTCTCCGGCAGCGTTGTTCTGTTCCATTTTTCTTTATATATTGTTATTTATGATAAATTGTCTCTGTTTCTCTCGTTTCTCTGTTTCCGTTGCACCATGCGACTTCCGGGGGGCACGTCTTCGGTCACCCAGATGTTGCCGCCGATGATGGAGCCTCTACCTACGGTGATGCGGCCCAGGATGGTGGCGTTGGAGTAGACGATGACGTCGTCTTCCAGTATGGGGTGACGGGGTATGCCCTTGATGGGGTTGCCGTTTTCATCGAGCGGAAAACTCTTGGCTCCCAGCGTAACTCCCTGATAGAGTTTCACATTGCTACCAATTACACACGTGGCTCCAATCACCACACCCGTACCGTGGTCTATGGTGAAGTGGTCGCCGATGGTAGCGCTGGGATGTATGTCGATTCCGGTTTCGGAATGCGCTATTTCGCCTATGATTCTGGGGATGAGCGGTATGTCCAACAGGTGCAATGCGTGCGCTATGCGGTAACAAGTGAGGGCACGTATCACGGGATAACAACTGATAATCTCTCCGTAGGATTCGGCAGCCGGGTCGCCGTTGTAGGCTGCTTCCACATCGGTGGCGAGCAGGCGTCGCAACTCGGGCAACTGCACCACAAAGGCCTTGGCGGGCTCTTCGGCGCGCTTCAGGGCATGGTCAAAATCGCTATCTTTGTCGGCAAAACAATAGGCAGCGGCAATCTGTTTTCTCAGGTGATTGTATAACTCCTCCAGATTCACGCCTATGTGATAGGCCATGTTGCTGCTATTGACGGTGGAGGGACCGAAATACCCCGGAAACAGGATGGCGCGGCTCAGTTCTATGATGCCACGCAGCTTCTCTGCACTGGGAAGCGGTGTTTCTTGCGTATGGTCAAAGCATAACCCTTTCAGAGATTCCGGCTCTGATAATAGCTGGGTGGTTTCCACCAGTAGTTGTGCGAATGTTTTGGAACTCATTATGTTCGAACAATATTTTTTTCGATACAAACTTACGGATAATTTCTGATATAACCACCGTTTAGGAGGCAGAAACTTTCACAATCTTATATAATTTGTCATTTGGACGCACTTTTTCGGGCACTTTTATGGAAATATGCTCGCCTTTTCGGGCGGTTTCCACCGAACGGAGGTCGTAACGTATCTCTTCGGCGTCCAGGTAGAGGGCGCCGGTGGTGATGCCGGTGACGAGGAGTTTATCGCCTACGCTGATTTCGCCGGCTTCCATCAGAAATTCTGCTACGCCGAGTTTGGAGAAGTACTTAACGACCTTGCCTACATAGACTTTCTTTTCGGTGGCGGCGCTGCCGTAGACGCGACTCCATTCGCCCATGAACTGTCCTTGGTAGTATCCGTCCCAGAATCCGCGGTTGAAGACGGTGGCGAGGCGTGCATCCCATTCGTCCTTCTTCTCTTCGGTGAAGGTGCCGTCGAGTACGCTGCGGATGGCTTCCTTGTAGCAGGTGACCACGGTTTGCACGTATTCGGCACTGCGTGCGCGTCCTTCTATCTTGAAGACGCGTACTCCGGCTGCCATCATGCGGTCTATGAAGCGTATGGTTTTCAAGTCTTTAGGACTCATGATGTATTTATTGTCCACCTCGAGTTCGGTGTCGCTTTCCTTGTCTTTTACGATGTATCCGCGGCGACAGAGTTGCATGCAGGAGCCTCGGTTGGCGCTGCGTCCGGTGTTGTTCAGGCTGAGGTAGCACTTGCCGCTGACCGCCATACAGAGGGCGCCGTGGCAGAACATCTCTATGCGTACGGGTTGTCCGGCGGGTCCGCAGATGTTTTGTTCCATTATATTTTTATGGATGACGCTGACCTGGTCCATATTGAGTTCGCGCGCCAGCACGGCGACATCGGCAAACTGTGCATAGAAGCGCAGGGCTTCCGTATTGGAGATATTGAGTTGGGTGGAGAGGTGTACCTCCAGTCCTATTTGTCGGCAATAGCTCATGACGGCCACATCGCTGGCGATGATAGCGGAGATATGTGCTTGAGCGGCAGCATCGAGGATTTGTCGCATGAGCGAGAGGTCCTCATCGTATATGATAGTATTTACCGTGAGGTAGCTTTTCACGCCGTGTTCAGCGCAGAGGGCGGCTATCTCGTGTAGGTCGTCTATAGTAAATTTCCCGGCGGAATGTGCTCTCATATTGAGGCTTTCGATGCCAAAATAGATGGAATCGGCGCCTGCCTTAAGGGCGGCGGCGAGGGATTCTCGTGAGCCTACGGGGGCCATTACTTCGTATTCGTTCATATTCGTTTCTTATTTTAAGGTGCAAAGATAAGCATTCTTTTTTATTTATCGCGCGTGAGAAGCACAATTAATATTTTTTTACTCAAG
>CAYSOK010000075.1:0-7588 GCA_964432645.1 uncultured Bacteroidaceae bacterium
CACAAAACGAAGATGAAAGTCCCAATCGTATCACAACACATCCTATATATAAATAAGGTGTATTCCACCCTTCTACCCAAAAATCGCCACCTCTCGCCCTTATTTTCACACAAACCCCATCCAAAACCGAAAATTAAACTTACACTTATTTGGCTTATTCGTATTTTTGAACTATATTTGCCGAACCGTAATTTCACAAAAGAGCAATGAAACATCTTACATTCTTTACAGTAGCAGCGTTTATCACGCTCACCGCCATCCTATTCTCGGCATGCAGCCAAGACAAAAAGAAGGATAACAAAGCCGAAGAATCCTCCTCACTCTTCTCCGGCATCGTAGACTCATTCGACGGAAGCGACAATCTCGACACCGACGAAAACGGCAAGCCATTGACGCAAGCCGAAGACTTTGAGTATACAGGGTTGGACGGCTCAAACGTCACATTATCAGAGATTATCAAGGAAAAAGACTACGTAGTACTCGACTTCTGGGGGACATGGTGCAAATGGTGCATAAAGGGAATCCCCGAAATGAAAAAGTACTACAAGAAATACAACTCCAAAGTTGAGTTCATCAGCATCGCCTGCTACGATGATGAAGCACAAGTACGCAAACTCGTTCTCGCCGAAGAGATGGACTGGAAACACATCCTCAACGATGAAAACACCCCCGAAAAAGATTTGACACAATCCTATAATATTCAAGGATTTCCAACCAAAGTCATCATCAATTCCAAGGGCAATATCGTGGCAAGTTACGAAGGAGAATCCGATGATTTCTACGAAAAACTGGACGAACTTCTAAAGTAACACCACACCAAGGACTATGGAGAACGCCCCTTCACACCTCGTTGTCTACAAGGCATCGGCAGGCTCCGGTAAAACCTTCACCCTAGCCAAAGAGTATATTAAGTTACTCATTCTCAACCCGGACGACTACAAACACATCTTAGCCGTAACCTTTACCAACAAGGCTACCGCCGAGATGAAGGAACGTATTCTGAGTCAACTCTACGGCATCGCCAAAGGACTCAAGGAGAGCGACTCCTACCTCAAACTCATCTGCAACGACCTGCACGTTCACCCCGAGCACGTCCGCGCACAAGCCGACATCGCCCTCCGCAAACTCACCCACGACTACAGCAACCTATGGGTAGTCACCATAGACAGTTTCTTCCAGAGCGTCATGCGCAACATGGCCAAAGAACTAGACTTAGGCACCCGCATGAACATCAGCCTCGACACAGAAAACGCCCTCAACGAAGCCGTTGACACCCTCATCAACAACCTCACCCCCACCTCCCCCGAGATGCTCTGGATGCTGGAATACATGGAGGAAAAGATAGAAGCCGACGGCAAATGGAATGTCATGGGTGAGATAAAAAACTTCGGACGCAAGCTCTTCGAAGAACCCTATATGCTACGCGGCGCCGCCACTCAGAAGAAGATTCGCGAGAATCCCGAGTGCGTAACTGCCTATAAAAAAGAGTTGAAGCAACTCGAACAAGACGCCATGGAGCAAATACAAAAGTGCTGCGACACCTTCTTCGCCACTCTAGAACAATACGGAATCTCCCCCACCGACCTCAAAGGCAATGGCGACAGAGAAGGGTTCACCGCAGGTTTCTTCCGCAAGCTCCAACGCGGAGAAATCACCGACAAAAGCAAAGCCAATCCCATCTGGGGAAAATCCGTTGCCGCAGCCGCCGAAAACAACGAAGAATGGACAACCAAATCCCTAAAGAAGAGCAATCCCGAACTCTACAACGCCATCCTGCAAGCCGCCGAAGCCCCCAACGGACTCCGACAGCAACTCATCGAAGCCAACGAACTCCGTCAGAAAGTATCTTTTCTGATAAACAGCTGTCAATTAAGTGCCAAGTATCTGAACCGCATGCGCCTACTCGACAGCATCGACACCACACTCACCCAAATCAACAAAGCCCACAACACCTTCCTACTCGCCGCCACCAACCGACTCTTACAGAGCATCATAAGCGATGACGACTCCAGTTTCATCTTCGAACGCATAGGAGCCAACATCCACTACCTCATGATAGACGAGTTTCAAGACACCAGCGGCATGCAGTTCAGCAACTTCAAGATACTGCTCCGCGAAGGTCTATCCAACGGATACAACAGTCTGATTGTAGGCGATGTAAAGCAAAGCATCTACCGATGGCGCAACGGCGACTGGAGTCTATTAGCCTCCCTCACCCCCGAGAACAGCACCTTTGGTGAAGGACGCATTCTCACCCGCGAGATGAAGACCAACTGGCGTTCCACCCAAGACATTATTGGGTTTAACAACCTCTTCTTTGACAAGCTGATACACGCCATAGAAGAGCGCCAATCCGACGTTTTAGACCCCGAGTATATCCAAAAGATAAAATCCGCCTACAGCGATGTAGCACAACAATGGAGCGGACGCGAAAGCGGCGGTTACGTAGACGTCACCGTGCTCCGTCGCGGCGACGAAGAGAAAGACCAACGTATGCTCGAAGCCCTTCGCGACCGCATCCTCCGGCTCATTGAAGAACAGCACATCCCCCAAAACGATATCGCCATACTCTTCCGCGCCAACAAAGACATAGCCCTCACCGCCGACACCCTACGCGAAGAAATGAAAGCCCACGGAATCAGCCTTGTATCCGACGAAGCTTTCCTACTGAAGAGCAGTCAAACCGTACAACTCCTCATCAGCGCCCTCCACGTACTCTGCGAGCGAAGCGATGAAAATCTCTCCCTCCACCGCGTGGAACTCACCTTATTATATTATACGCTCAACGAGCTACCCCTCCAAGGCGTGCCCGACATCATAGAGCACCCCGACCGCTATCCCCTCCCCCCCGAATACGACAACGCCCGGGAAGCCCTGCGTCGCATGCCACTCTACGACCTCATTGAGCACCTCTATATCACACTCATTCATCGAGATACACGCGAAGACGAATACCTCTTTGCCTTCCTAGACGGCGTCACCGAATACCTCAACGAAGCCCCCTCGGACATAGAACAATTCCTCAAATATTGGGACGACCGCATGTCCACTCAAGCCATCCCCGCCGGACGACTCAACGGTGTCAAACTCCTCTCCATCCACAAATCCAAAGGACTAGAGTTCCCCACCGTCATCGTACCCTTCTGCGATTGGCCCATTTCCCAGCGCGAAGACATCTGGTGTACCCCCGAGCAAGCCCCCTGGAACCAATTCGAGTTACTCAGCATCAGTTCCGGACGCAAGATGAAGGAATCCATCTACACCCACGACTACCAGAAAGTGTACATGGAACAACTCGTTGACAGCCTAAACATGCTTTACGTAGCCTTCACCCGCGCCAAGAATCACCTCTTTATTATAGGTGAAAAGACAGCCCCCAAGAAGACCGGCACCGAAGACGACCTCACCACCGTCACCGACATGCTCCTCGCCGCCCTAGACTTTGGCGAACCCGATGCCGAGACCGGCGATCGCACCTACACCTACGGCACCTTCAGCACCTTCCGGAGCGACGAAGAGGAGAAACCCGAAACCAATCCACTCTCCTACAAAGGTGACATGCTACGCGTACCCATGAGCAGTTCCCTCGCCGGATACGAGTTCCGACAGAGCAACCAATCCAAGGAATTTGTGCAGCTCAACGAAGAGGGAGATGACCGCGAAGCCTACATACAGCAAGGCAACCTTCTACACCACATATTCAGTCTAATAGAGAAGGTAGACGACATCCCCGGAGTGCTCCAAGACCTCAAGATTAACGGTTTCTTCAGCACCACCGTCAACCTACAAGACATACAGCACAAACTAGAACACATTCTACAAGAACCCACCGCCCGCAGCTGGTTTGACGGCAGTTGGCGCGTCTACAACGAATGCTCCATTCTCGTAAAAGGCGAAGCCGAAAAGCACCTTCGCATGGACCGCGTCATGATGAACGATGACGAAATCATCGTAGTAGACTACAAGTTCGGACAGCGCAAAGAGAAGAAACACATCGAGCAAGTAAAACGATACATGGAGAAGATTTCCGCCCTCGAGCAACGCCCCGTAAGCGGATACCTGTGGTACCTCAACGACCGCATCAACGAGATAGTACCCGTTTCCTAACCCCTTAACAAACAACGGTATGGTAAAGAGTTTTCTAGAGATAGTAGCACAAGACGTGTACAACAAATGGGGGCATGACCTGAAGGACACCGCCATCATCTTCCCCAACCGACGAGCACACCTGTTCTTCGAAGAGTACCTCTCCCACTGCAGCGAAACAGACATGTGGAGTCCCCGCTACCTCACCATCAGCGACCTATTCAGCAGCCAAGCCGGCGGTTTGCAAGTGACAGACAGCATCGAATTGGTATGCGAACTCTACAACATCTACCAGGAATCCCCCGGCACCGAAGAAACACTCGATGAATTCTACTTCTGGGGCGAAACCCTCCTTGCCGATTTCGATGACGTAGACAAGAATCTAGCCTTCGATTCCAAGTCTGAAAACCGCGACCTACCGCCACACAAAAAAAACCTTGGAAAAGCCAAGTTACTCTTTCAGAACCTCCAAGACCTCAAGGAGATAGAGACCGACTTCCTCACCGAAGAACAGAAGGAATCTCTGGAACAATTCTTCAAGAACTTCAAGCGCGAGAAGAGCGATACACTCATCAAAAAACGCTTTAACAAGGTATGGAACAACCTCGCCGACATCTACCTCCGACTGCGTGAAAGACTCTTCGCCAAAGGACTTGCCTACGAGGGTATGCTAGAACGCATCGTCGTAGAAGAACTTCAACCCGAGGAGCTTCCGCAAAAGCGCTACATCTTTGTAGGATTCAACGTATTAAACGATGTTGAATCCACCCTCTTTCACAAGATGCAAGCCGCCGGCAAAGCCCACTTCTACTTCGACTACGACGAATCCTACCTCCGCGAAGACCACGAAGCCGGCACCTTTCTCCGCAGCAACATACTGCGCTTCGGCAACGAACTCTCCCACACCGTCGCCGAACGAGAAGGTGTATACTCCAGCGCTCTAAAGCCCAAGAAGATACGTTTCATATCCTCCGTCACCGAGAACGGACAAGCACGCCTCCTCCCCTCCTGGATAGAGCGCCACACCGTCCCCCCCACCGAAACCAACGGATACGGTCGCGAGAACGCCATCGTCCTCTGCAACGAACTCCTGTTAGGTTCCGTCATCCACTCCCTTCACAGCGACAAATACCCCCGTCTCAAGGTCAATGTCACCATGGGATACCCCTTGACACAGACCCCCGCCTTCAGCTTCATCACCTCACTGTTTGAATTGCAAACCGGAGGTTACAACATCGCCACTCACCGCTTCTATTTCAAGCAAGTAAGCTCCGTACTGCGCCACCCCTACACACGCACCCTACTCCCCGGCGAAGCAGATACGCTATTGGAAAATCTCATCTCCAAGAACCGCTTTCTACCGGATTTTAAAGACCTGACGAAAGACGAGAAAGTCACCCCCACCGGCGTGCGACGTTCCGACATCTTCCGTCTGCTGCAAGAAGAACCCGGAGACCTCTACGAACAACAACTCGCCCTCTTGGACTACATTCTCAACCTACTCCGCAAGACCGCCAAGTTGCCGCAAGCCAACAAAGGAGAAGACTTCAACGAACAGCTCTACGCCGAAGCCCTCTTCAAAGGCTATCAGACCGTTAGCCGCTTCCACAACTTGGTAGACAGCAAGCTCCTGCAAGTGAGCAATTACATGCTCGGGCGACTCCTTGAGAAGGTACTCTCCGGCATCTCCATCCCCTTCCACGGCGAACCCGCCATGGGACTCCAAGTGATGGGAGTGCTCGAGACCCGCAACCTCGACTTCAGCCACCTCATCCTACTCTCCGTCAACGAGAAGCAGTTACCCAAGAGTAGCAGCGACACCTCCTTTATCCCCTACCACCTACGTAAAGCCTTCGGACTCACCACACTAGAAAAGAAGAATGCCGTCTACGCCTACTATTTCTACCGACTGATGCAACGCGCCGAAGACATCACCCTCGTCTACAACAACTCCACCTCCGGCATGAACACCGGCGAGATGTCGCGTTTCATGCTCCAGTATCTGGTAGAATCCCCCAACCGCATCGAGCAATACTACCTGCGCGCCGGCAGCGACACCCCCGAACAGGGCGAACTCTTTGCCGATGACACCTCCGCGGAGATGTCTGAAACGGTAGGTAAGACCGACAAGATGATGGCACAACTTTGGAAACGATGCAGCGGCGAACGCTTCCTCTCCCCCACCGCCCTCAACGGCTACCTCAACTGTCCGTTGCAGTTCTACTACAAGTTCATCGCAGGACTTGCCGTGGAAGATGAAGTGAGCGAAGACATCGAAGCCAACGACTTCGGAAGCATGTTCCACAAGACCGCCGAGCTTATATATAAAGAGGTAATGGCGCGTCCCGACCTCCCCACCGAGCTACAACTCCGCAAACTCCTAAACGACCGCACCCACCTGCGCATCACCCAACTCGTAGACCAATCCTTCCGCGAGGAGTTCTTCCACATTGGCAAACAGGAATCCCTCACCTACAACGGGCTGCAACTTCTCAATCGCCAAGCCATCATTCATTACATTTGCAGTCTATTGAACTTGGATTGCAAGATGGCGGAAGAGCAAGGACTCCGCTGCACCCACACCGAAGAGAAGGTACATTTTGGTGTAAGACTCAACTCCGGACGCGAGGTTCAGATAGGTGGAATTGTGGACCGTCAGGACATTGTTGGAGAAAAGGGCGACCCCACTCGTCCCGCCGCCTACCGCATCATAGACTACAAGACGGGCGGAAAGGCAGCAAGTTTCAAGGCCATCGAGGAGTTGTTCAGCAAGGAAGGTAAACCGCACGTTGGCCACATTTTTCAGACCTTCTTATATGCGTGCATCAAGATCAACGATTTGATGAAGTTGCATCCCGACGGCATTCCTTATCGTATCGAGCCTCACCTGTTTTACACGCAGGAGATGTCGAAACCGGAGTTTGAATCGGTGATAAAGATGAATCGGGTGCCTGTCAGCGATTTCATGGAGTTGTATGATGAGTACATGACGCACTTGAAAGGACTCTTGGAGGAAATCTTCGACCCATCGATACCATTTGCTCCGACCACGGAGGAGAGTCATTGTACCTTCTGTGATTTCGTAAATATTTGCACGAAGAAGAAGTAGAAAAGCATCCACGAGAGAGCCACCCACAGTGTAGGGACGTTTCGTGGAACGTCCTCAAAGACCCGGTTCGTGGGTCATGCCGCATGGAAAAAATGTTTCGCGTATTACTCCATTCGGGATGCATCACGAACCGGTTTTTTTGAGGACGTTCCACGAAACGTCCCTACACTGTGGATACTCGGCCATTCGGGAAGATAGCGCCGTTTCGTGGATGTTTACCCATTCATATTGTATCGATAATCGTAAAAAAATTGCCTTCACCCACTGCCCTGCACACGCAGGACTGTGGGGAAGGCAATTTAAAAAGGTCTATAATCTACTATCTAGTCTTATTAGAAATCCATATTTTCTTTCCGTTCACTACATAGACACCCTCCTTACGAATGTTCTGCA
>CAYSOK010000076.1:0-7542 GCA_964432645.1 uncultured Bacteroidaceae bacterium
TCCACGAAACGTCCCTACACTGTGGATGGCTCTCTCGTGGTTGTTTATACAAATCCGAGACCTAATTCTTATTGTCCGCTTGAATCAATTGAAGCAATTTCTCCACCGCCTCCTCGGCAGGGATATTCTTCTCCACGCACTCCTTACGGCGATACAGACTCACCTTACCGCGAGCCGCCCCCACATAACCGTAATCCGCGTCCGCCATTTCGCCCGGACCGTTTACGATACATCCCATAATGCCGATTTTCAGACCCTTGAGATGTGATGTAGCCGCCTTGATGCGCGCGATAGTCTCCTCCAAGTCGTAGAGCGTACGACCACACCCCGGACAAGAAATATACTCCGTCTGCGTCATGCGCAATCTGCCCGCCTGCAGTATACCAAAGGCCGTAGCATCGATAACCTCGGCAGGGATATCCCCGTTGTTGTGCAAGTAAATACCGTCCACCAAACCATCGAATACCAACGCCCCCATATCCGCAGCACTCTCCAATTGGAAATCCTCCTTCTCGGCAGCCGTGTGGGTATAGTGCTGGAAGATAACCACCGGATTCTGAAGGTCGTTGCTCGTCAATTCGTGTATCAGAGCGCGCATCTCGCCAACACGATTTTGATGATTGCTCTGCGCTATCACCACCACCTCCGGATGATGCTTCAAGCACACACGCACCTCCTCGGTCAGCGCTCCGTAGGGCAGGAACAGAAACTTCAAATCACTCTTGCAACCACCCATCATAAACAAAGCCTTGAAACTGAACACCGGGAAGGTACCTTCCGCTCCCGTCCAACAGTCTGCATCCACGATGTAAGCACTTCCCGGCTCACGAACCTCCGGCAATTCCCGTCCACAATAGATGTAGTCCGGTTGACGGTCCGCATTCGGAGTCGTTGGCACAGAGATGCCCATACGATCCGCAATGACCACCGGAAGATGGTCGCCTCCGATGTTATGAACCGCCTGTGTCTTACGGCGTTGAGGTTTTGTGAAGTGGAAATCCGGTGCCGGAATGCCCGGAATCAACATGTGTCCCGCACGTTGGGTGATATAATCCACCAACTTACGAGCCACCGGAATCTCCGCCTCCGGAGCCTCGCTCAGAGACACACGAATGGTATCACCGATACCGTCCGACAACAGCGCACCGATACCCAGCGCACTCTTTATACGTCCGTCCTCTCCCTCGCCCGCTTCGGTCACACCCAAGTGCAGCGGGAAGTTCATTCCCTCCTTGGCCATCACCTCCACCAACAAGCGCACACTCTGCACCATCACCACCGTATTGCTCGCCTTGATAGAAATCACCACGTTGAAGAAATTCTCCTTTACACAGATGCGCAGGAACTCCATGCAACTCTCCACAATACCCTCCGGTGTATCGCCGTAGCGACTCATGATGCGGTCGGACAGAGAACCGTGGTTCACACCGATACGGATGGCGGTGTTGTGCTCCTTACAGATGTTGAGAAACGGCACCAACCGCTCCTCTATCTTCTTGATCTCCAGAGCATACTCCTCATCGGTGTAAGTCAATTTCTTAAAGGTGCGGGCAGCATCCACATAGTTGCCCGGATTGATGCGCACCTTCTCGCAGTAGAGAGCCGCCACATCCGCCACCTTTGGATTGAAGTGTACATCCGCCACCAGCGGCACCATAATCCCCTGAGAGCGCAGTGCCGCATTGATGTTGCGCATATTCTCCGCCTCGCGCACCCCCTGAGTGGTAAGGCGCACATACTCACCCCCGGCAGCCACAATACGTTTGGTCTGCTCCACACAAGCCTCCGTATCCAGCGTCACCGTATTGGTCATACTCTGCACACGTATCGGGTTGGTACCCCCCAGCGGCGTATTGCCCACCTGCACCTCCCGACTCTCACGTCGTTGATAATTAAAGAGATCCATTAATTGCACTTAAAATCATACTTCACCTCCGCCAGGTCGGCATTGGCCTTTACAATCTTCTCTTTCAGACCGCTCTTATAGTCCGTCAACTTCTTTGCCAGAACGTCGTCGGCAAGCGCCAGCATCTCCACCGCCAGAATACCCGCGTTGAGTGCGCCGTTTACCCCCACCGTAGCCACCGGAATGCCCGGAGGCATCTGGATGATGCTCAGCATGGCATCCAATCCATCGAGCATACCCTTGATTGGAACACCGATGACCGGAACCGTAGTACCCGCCGCAATCACACCCGGCAGTGCCGCCGCCATACCCGCACCGGCAATAATCACCTTGATACCGCGCTCCGCAGCACCGGCTGCAAACGCCTCCACCTCGTTGGGCGTGCGGTGAGCCGAGAGAGCATTCATCTCGAAAGGCACCTGCATATCGTTTAAAAACTTCGCCGCCTTCTCCATCACCGGAAGGTCGGATGTACTACCCATAATAATACTAACAATTGGTTTCATACGCAATTCTTGTTTCTTAATTCTGTTTTTGTATGCACAAAGTTACACATTATCTTTCATAAATAAGGGGGAAGAACCTTTTTTTCTGTAGGTGGATGTGCGAAATTGGAAATAAATCCCTAATTTTGCATCAAGATTTAATAAGAAGTATATAATATGGAACAAAATCTGATTCTGTACAACACACTGTCACGCCAGAAGGAGCTGTTCAAGCCCCTCACTCCGGGCAGAGTGGGAATGTACGTGTGCGGACCTACGGTTTATGGCGATGCACACTTGGGACATGCGCGTCCTGCCATCACTTTCGACATCCTGTTTCGTTACTTGAAGCACCTGGGATACAAGGTGCGCTATGTGCGCAACATCACCGATGTGGGTCACTTGGAGCACGATGCCGACGAGGGCGAGGATAAGATAGCCAAGAAGGCTCGTCTGGAGCAGTTGGAACCTATGGAGGTGGCACAGTTCTACACCAATCGCTACCACGATGCCATGGCGGCGCTCAATGTATTGCCGCCGAGCATAGAACCGCACGCTACGGGTCACATCATGGAGCAGATTCAATTGGTTGAGGAGATTCTCAAGAATGGATATGCGTATGTGAGTCAGGGCAGTGTGTATTTCGATGTGGAGAAATACAACAAGGATTATCACTACGGTAAGCTCTCCGGTCGCAACTTGCAGGATGTAATCAACAACAGTCGTGAGTTGGACGGTCAGAGCGAGAAGCACAACCAGGTGGACTTCGCTCTCTGGAAGAATGCACAGCCGGAGCACATCATGCGTTGGCCGAGTCCTTGGGGCATCGGTTTTCCGGGATGGCACTGCGAATGTACAGCCATGGGACGTAAATATCTAGGCGAGCGCTTTGATATTCATGGCGGTGGCATGGATTTGGTCTTCCCGCACCATGAGTGTGAGATAGCACAGGCGGTGGCAAGTCAGGGTCACGAGATGGTGAACTACTGGATGCACAACAATATGATTACCATCAACGGACAGAAGATGGGTAAGAGTTTGGGCAACTTCATCACCCTGGATCAGTTCTTTACGGGTTCACACGAGAAGTTGACACAGGCGTATGCCCCCATGTCCATTCGTTTCTTCATCCTTCAGGCTCACTATCGCAGCACGGTGGATTTCAGCAACGAGGCACTGCAGGCAGGCGAAAAGGGACTCTCTCGTCTGTTGGACGGATGGCATAAGTTACAGAATATCACGGCGTCTGCCAAGGGCGAGACCGGTATGGAATATGTGAACGCCCTCAAGGAGAAGTGCTACGATGCGATGAACGACGATTTGAACACGCCGATTGTCATCAGTCACCTCTTCGATGCGTGCCGCACCATCAACGGTATTGCAGACAAGAAGGGTAGTATCACTCCGGAGGCTCTCGAAGCACTCACCGAACTCTTCCGCACCTTTGCTTTCGACATCCTCGGACTTCGTGATGAGGCTAAGGCCGGCAATGCGGAACGCGAAGAGGCGTATGGTAAGGTGGTGGATATGTTGCTGGAACAGCGCAAGTTAGCAAAGGCAAACAAGGACTGGGCTACCTGTGATAAGATACGCAACGAACTCACTGCTCTCGGTTTCGAAATCATGGATACCAAGGACGGATTCTCCTGGAAACTGAACAAGTAAATATGTTATATAACACAAAAATCCCCGCTAGGTCCAAGCCCTGGCGGGGATTTTTATCATATTTACAAACTGCTAAAATTCCTTTTAAAAGGATGAGTCTTTAGATATTCAAGTACTCATCCATTCCATTGTTTTCGAACGTCTTGTTCATCAACTCCTCGTACTTGCCGAACTGGCTCTTGTTGAGGATGAATCGCATCTTTTCGAAATTGGTCTTCACCGCCTCCTTCACGCTCAGAACCTTCTCTTCTGAAGTCTCGTAGCTAGAAGCGTTGGCTACTTCCATGTTGAAAGACTGCTGTGCATCTTTCACTGCCTCCATCTGCTCGATGGTCAAATCCAGACGACAACCCAACTTACGTACATTGTAATCAAGGTTGAATTTCTCATCTGCCTTTGCTGCATTGTTACCTGCAAATGCAATGCCGGTCATTACAACGGCTACTAAAGTCAAAACCAATCTTTTCATAATCCTAAAATTTTAATTTGTCATCCTTATCTTTTTACCTCTAGGTGCACTCGCTTGTGTCACCCCTTTGTCCTTTTGACGATGCAAAGGTACGACTTTTTCCCCACTCAATCCAAGAAAAACATGTTATAAAACATATTTTTGACCCCTTTTCATGACTTACGTCAAGTAAGTGCACTAAAAAACCCCATTCATTAGCTGAATGGGGTTCGTTTGGTCTTGACTTATGTCAAGTGCCTTATTCTGACCTTAGTATGATATCTGCTACGGTGGTAATATCGGAAACTGATATCTCTCCATCCTCGTTTACATCGGCATAAGGATGCTCTTCGGCATTCAGAATGATGTCTGCTATCTTGGTGATGTCGCTTACGCTCACTTCACCATCGCCGTTTACGTCGCCAAGTTGGCGGGTGACGTAGGCTTTCATCTCTTCTTCGGAGAGGATAATCCACTGTTGCTTGGTGGCGCTGTTGGAGTAGTTGAAGTCTACTTCGCTCAATGTTCCGTATTGAGTGGTCTTACCCAAGGCGTTTGCCTGCATACCCTTGCTGTTCCAAGTGAACCAATATCCGTGTGTGGTGAGGTCGCCGCTCTTGAGCGCTACGGTCACATCGGTACGGTCCGGCATCAATTGGAACTGCTCGGTGGTGGTAGGAGAGGTGGTCGACTTCAGTGTTATTCCCGATGCGTGGCTCAGGTAACTGCCTGTCTCGGCATTGCGGAAGAGGTACTTGCCGGTCTTGGCGTTGTATTCTATGTACCATGCGGCACTATCGCTCACAACTCTATCCATTTGCTCTTTCCAAGAAGCAGCCTTGGTGGTGCGAGCGTAGAGGAGTCCGGTACCCAGTCCGCGACTGGCATCCTTACACATTATATAATACTTCTTGGCGTCGTCGTAGTTGTAGGTGTATCCGGCAATACCGTTTTCGTATCCGGTGGTGGGGCAGAGACCGTCTATGAAGAGTCCGTAGAGCAGGGCACTTCCACCGATGTACTGTATCTCGGTGTGCTTATCCTTATCGGCACCGTTTACCCACCAATCGTAAGAGGCATTGGTTGCCCATCCGTGGGTGCCGTCGCCGGTCACATAGGTGTCATCACTATCGGTGTTCTCCAAGAAGTGGAGAATGTCGTTGGCTTCACGACCGTACCAGCGTCCGTAGGTGGTGTTCTCACGGGTGTCGGCACAGCTGTACCAACGCCAGTGTGTACCTACACCCACACCGTGAGCGGTTTCGTGGAGTACGGTACCTATGGCCTGATAACTTGCGTTCGGACCTATGCGCATCCATCCTCCGTAAGAGCAGTCGGCGGTTGCGGTGCTGGCTCCGTAGTTTCCGGTGAGGGTGAATCCCTGAATACCGGTCCACTCGTTGAAGTAATCGATGGTTCCGTAGATGGCTTCGCGGCAACGGGTGTTGGCTTCATCGGTAGGAGCACCTTCGTTCCAGGTTCCCTTACAGTTACCCATGGGGTGGGTTACCACCTTCACCTCTTCGCCGTAGGCCACTTGGTAGGAGGTGTTCATTATGTAAGGACGCATATAATATACGGTAGCGGGTTCCAAATCTTTTACGTGGATGAGGGTTCCCTTCTGTGAGAAGGACTTGGTGGTGCGGGAGTCGAGTACGGTTGGATTGTGCTCGGTGCTCCAGCATACGCCCGCTTCTTTGCGGTTGCTTCCGGAGAAGGTGACGCGTACCAGGGCTTGAGTGGCTCCGGTTACTACGTACTTCGTATAGGTGGTAGCCGACAGATCGGAACTTCCCAGTGCTTCGCCGTTGGCAAGGCGGTAGCTAAAGAGACCGCTGTCTAGTTTTTCGGTTTCGGCAATCACCTCCGCGGTACTGGCCGTAGCATTCTCATACATCGTTTTGGCTTCGGCAAGCAGTGCTGCAAAGGTGTCTGCGCCTATGCCATCGCCCTCGAAGGCGCTTTCGGAAGCGGTGATCTTGGTGTTCAAGTCATCGTATGCATCATTGGAAGCTTTTGCGTTGTCGTAGGCTTCTACCAGTGCATCGTAGAGTGCCACGGGGTCATTGTCGGTAGCATCCTCTTCCAGTGCGGCTTCACCGGCAGCGATGGCTGCGGTCAGTGCATCGTACTCGGCTTGTCCCATCTTGTTCTTGAGCATCAGTTTGCTGGCGCTAACCTTTGTCTTCAAGGTAGTGTATGCTTTGGTGTTGGCTTGTGCTTCCAGATACGTATCTTGCAGTGCCATTGCCACTCCGGTAAGATCCTCAACGTTGTCGGCTACCGCCTGGTTGGCGGCATTGATGGCTGCGGTGAGTTTATTGCGGTTTTCATCGTTCAGCTTCTTCTCCAACTGTCCGCTTGCTTTCTCTGCCAGAGAGGTGACGGTAGCGGGTTCTACGGAGAGTAAGGTGAGTCGGAAGTTGTCGCAGGCTATCCAGTTACCGCTCGCGCTCACGGCAGCATAGCCGATGGTGGCGCTGGTGGCAACGATGGAGAAGTCCACGGAGTAATCGCCGGCAAAGGTTACATCGGTTTTGGTAGATGTGTTTCTACCGTAGATGTATGCGCCGGTTTGTGCCGTGGTGAGTGCTCCTTGTTGCAGGTTTTGTGCGGCAGCGGTGAGTCGGTAGGTTCCTTTTACCAGGTTGCTAACGGTTTGTTTTACACTGGCGCTTCCCACGGAGCCGCCGGAACTGGTCCATTTCTCCATGTAGGCGTTTCCTTCCTTTGGTGTGAAGGCGCTATTGGTTTGACGTGACATGTCGGTCACAGTCCATCCGTCCGTTCCGTTTTCGAACGATGGGTTTTCGATTTTGTAGGTCACATCTGTTTGTGCCGATGCGTTCCATGCACCCAGAGCGGCAGCCAAACAAACGATTCCGTGTCTTAGTTGTCTTTTCGTCATATTGGGTAATTTCTTTTAGTTTTTATCTATAGTGTAGAAAGCAGTGTGCAAAAATAACTCTTTTTTTGCATTCGCCAAGCAAAAAAAAAGTTATTTTTGGTTTCCAAGGAGTTTTCGTACATGTTTATGT
>CAYSOK010000077.1:0-7542 GCA_964432645.1 uncultured Bacteroidaceae bacterium
GATGGGACAACATCGATATCTTCGGTTGGATGGGATACCCCATGCAGATTAAGATTAACTTCCTCTGCCGCGACTCCATTCTCGCAGCACCGTTGTTGCTCGACCTCTGTCTGCTCTCCGACCTGGCAGCAAGAGCCGGTCGCAGCGGCATCCAGCGCTTCCTAAGCTTCTTCCTCAAGGCTCCTATGCACGATTATACTCAAGGAGAAGAGCCTGTAAACCACCTCTTCCAGCAGTACACCATGCTGAAAAATGCCATCCGCGAGATGGGAGGCTACGAAGCTGACGAAGAAATCGATTAATAATAACGCATGTCTATACAGAAACAAAATAATGTGTCCGCCACTTATAAGTCCAATGATACGGAAGAGTGGCTGGACACTGTATGGACGCGCCCTATAGGATACCTTTGGGCAAAGTTTTTTGCCAAATGCGGGGTGCATCCAAACACGGTAACTGTGCTCTCTATGATTTTGGGAGCTGCATCAGCCTACTTCTTTGCTCAAGGGTCTCTTCTCTATGATGGACTGCACGGCGTACTCATGAATCTTATTGGAGTACTCCTCTTGGCGTGGGCTAATTTCTACGATAGTGCCGATGGACAATTGGCACGTATGACCAACCAAAAGACACAATTGGGACGCATCTTGGATGGGGCTTCGAGCGATGTTTGGTTTATCCCTATCTACTCGGCGATTGTAATTCGTCTGTACTCACACCATGCGTATCTCTTTCCGGTATTGGGCATCGTAGACAACGAGCGTAACTCACTCATCTTCGCTATCATCATGTTCTTTGTGGCGCTCTATTCCGGATTCGGAAGCCACGCTCGTCAGTGTGCTCTGGCGGATTATTATCGACAGATTCATCTCTTCTTTGTGAAGGGGGAGACGGGTAGTGAACTGGATAGTTACACACAACAAAAACGTCTCTATGAGGATACTCCATGGAAAGGAAACCTCCTGTGGAAATTCTTCTTGCGTCTCTACGTGAACTACACGAAAAATCAGGAGGCTCGTACGCCTCGTTTCCAACAGTTGCGTGAGGCTTTGGAGCTGAAATACGGCGGACTGGGCCAAGTTCCGGAATCGTTTCGAAAAAGATTCCGCGAGGGGTCATTGCCGCTGATGCCGTTTACCAACATACTCACATTCAACACACGAGCCATCGTACTCTATCTGAGTTGCCTGGGCGATGCTCCATGGTTCTATTTCGTGTTCGAAATTGTGTTTATGGGGTTGCTCTGCCATTACATGTGGCATCAACATGAACAATTATGTAAGGATTTGCTGAAGGAGTTATAAGCCTGTAAACTCCCGACGCGAGTCTTGAGTATGAACTTTTTACACGCATAAATAAAATGAAAAGAAGCCTGCTTTTTCTCTTCCTACTCGTGGTGTGTCTGCAACTGAAGGCACAACTCAGAGGTGTGGTGTTGGACGATACGGGTGAACCTATCCCCCACGCTACCGTACAGTATAAAGACCAAAAAGTAATCACTGTGGCGGACGAGGAGGGCGTCTTCTCCATCGCTCGACACGAGGGATGGACGCTGACTATCTCTTTTGTGGGTATGAAGACGCAACAGATTCCCATCACTTCCAAGACGCCTACATGGATGAAAATCACCATGAAGGAGGAGAGTGGTGTGCTCTCTGAAGTGCAAATCAAGGCGAAGCGTGTAAAATATTCACGGAAGAATAATCCTGCTGTAGATTTGATGAAGCGGGTGATTCAGGCGAAGAAGAAGACCAACCTGGAGAACCATGACTACGTGCAGTACAACAAATATCAGAAGATCTCTTTTGCACGCAATGATTACAAGATAAAAGAGGATACCACCGGAAAGAAGAAGTCCAAATGGGCGGAACATACGGAGATTAGTCCATATAACAATAAGGTGATTCTCCCGATTTCGGTGGATGAAACGGTGACGAAACATATCTACCGCAAGGAACCGCGTAAGGAGAAGGATATCATTGAGGGGGAACAGAGTACGGGACTCAACCAGTTGTTTGCTACGGGCGATATGCTGAACACTATCTTGAAGGAGTTGTTCCAGGATGTGGACATCTACGATGACTACGTACGCTTGGTGCAGTTCCCGTTTGTGAGTCCGATTGGAAACACTGCCATCTCTTTTTATCGCTACTATATAGTGGATACGGTGATGGTGGCAAACGACCGTTGTTACCATGTGAACTTCCTGCCGAACAATCCTCAAGACTTCGGTTTCCGCGGCGATTTGTATATCTTGGCGGATAGTTCCTTGCATGTACGCAAGGTGTCGCTCACCATTCCGCAAAAGAGCGATGTGAACTATGTGGACGAGATGCATATAGAGCAGGAATACACCAAGTTGGAAAATGGCGATTGGGTGCTCACGGAGGACGATATGTGGGCGGAACTCAAGATTCTTTCGGTGCCTATGTTGGTGGTGCGAAACACGAGGCTTAGCGATTATGCCTTCGACGAACTGCCGGACAAGCTCTTTAAGGGTAAAGCGAAGACGGTGCACACGGCGGATGCTCGTACCAAGGACGATGATTATTGGAACACTTACCGAAAGGTGGAACTGACGGAGAATGAGTCGAGCTTTGACAGTGTGACCAAGGCGCTCCAGAATTCCACGGGTGGCAAGGTGTTGCTGTTCGTATTGAAGCCTCTCATTGAGAACTTTATAGAGACAACTACGGGTGAGAAGAAGAGTAAATTCGATATCGGTCCCGTGGCTTCCTTCATTTCCTCCAACTATGTGGACGGTTTCCGCACCACGCTGGGCGGTAGAACCATGGGAGCGCTAAACCCGCACTTCTTCTGGAAGGGATATGTGGCACACGGTTTCAAATCGGATAAGAACTACTACAGCAGTGAATTCACCTACTCCATCAACAAGAAACAGAACTCTCCCTTTGAGTTCCCACAGCGCAACATCACTTTTGAATCGGAGAACGATGTGATGTCTGCGTCCGATAAATTCCTCGTGAACAACAAGGATAACATCTTCATGGGCATACGTACACAGAAGGTGACAGAGATGTATTTTTACAACAAACAGCGCTTGTCTTTCATCTACGAGACGCTCTACGGTTTCAGCCTCAACGCAGCTCTCAAGGCGGAGAGCAACCGTGTGGCAGGTACGCTGGAATACAAACGATTGGGTACGGATGAATTGGTGAATAAGATTCGTACCACGGAATTGAGTGTGGGGGTAAAATACTGTCCGGGGCAGACTTTTATCAACACCAAACAGCGCCGTTGGCCGCTGAATCTGGATAGTCCGGAATTCACGCTGAGTCACACCACGGGTTTCAAGAACTTCCTGGGCGGTCAGTACAACTCACAGATGACGGAGATTGGTGTATACAAACGTCAATGGTTGGGCAGTTGGGGTTTCTTCGACACGCACATCAATGCTGCTGCGCAATGGAACAAGGTGCCCTACCCCATGTTGATTCTTCCGCCTACCGATGTGTCTTATTTGCAGCAAGAGGAGACGTTCAGCATGCTTCGCAACATGGAGTTCTTCATGGATCGCAAGTTGTATCTCTCTTTGGCGTGGAACATGAACGGTAAGATATTGAATCGTATTCCCCTCATCAAACGTCTTAAATGGCGTGAGATTCTTGCGTTCAAGGCCATTTGGGGTGACCTTACGTCCAAGAATAATCCGCTCTTGGAGCAGAATCAGGGGGATAGCGAGTTGTTTTATTTCCCGGAGAGTGGGCATGTGTTGACGCCGAAGAATCCGTACATGGAATTTGCGGCGGGTATCACGAATGTATTTAAGGTATTCTCGGTGCAGTGGGTGCGTCGTCTTAATTACTTGGATAATCCTCACGTTCATCGCGACGGCATCCGCTTTGCGTTGGTTATGACGTTTTAGAGACGTTGTTTCGGATTAACGTATACACCCGCAAAAGCCACACACCCGGTGGGGACGCTCCACGAAGCGTCCCCACCGGGTGTGACCCTTTTTGGCTTCCTGTTACGGTTCGAAATATTCCGTCTGTTGAGCGGGATAATCTTGCGGAGTAAGAACCTCCGGAGCATGAGACACGCGCTGCGTCTTGTACTGCTTTCCATCTATACCCAGGTAAGCAGGGAGACTGTAGCCCAAGTGAGGAGGCTGGTTGTATGTGGAATTCTGCCACACAATACCCATACGATATACATGATCCTGCATGAGACAAGGAACCTTATACTGTGTGGGCTCCGGAGTGGAGTAAATCAACAAATTACAAGTCTTGGAATTAGGATCGTCACTGTGCTGGAAAAGAATAAGTTCCTCGCGCCAATCCCCTAAGATATCCGCCTGCAAACAAGGCGTGGCCTTGGTGCCGCTACATGCCTCGGGAGAACCATATCCCGTCAATGTCTGGAAAACGGAAACATCATTGGTCTCTGTATTGAAGTTGCAAATACGCGGATAGTGACGGCGGTGAGACGTGGAGTAACGACCGTCAAACGTCTGATCATAAGGATCACCCGTCCAATAGATACGATAATTGAGGTCGGCTCGCGTCTGCAGCAACGTATCGCCTGTGGCACAATCACGTATCACTCTGTCCAGTGCCGACCAAAACTCGGAACCTTTGTGCCAAGGGATGAAGTCACACGCCAAGGCACGTCCGTTGTCATCGTGTCCCGTGGCGGAACAGAGCACCTCACCGGTGGTAGCATCGTGTACATCATAACCGTAAGGACGCGCCTCATGTGGCACCATCACCTCCAGACCCGGACGGTCGGGACAAAGGTCGGTTAGGTGAATGGCATCGCCATGTCCCATACCGGTGGTGCAGAGAAGAGAACCATCGTGTGCTATCGTGGAGGGACCGGTAACGATTTCATCGTAACCGTCGCCATTCACATCGGCTACGGCGATGGAGTGGTTGCCTTGGGAGTAACTGGATTTACCGCTGCCCTGAGAGAGAATATTCCCCTCACCGTCCACCACCGACCAGGCATCGCGACGGATGCTTCGGTGCAACCAACGGGTGGAGAGTGTCTTACCGTTCCAGTCAACTGCCCAAAGATAGCATCTGCTGTAGTATCCGCGCTGCAGGATGGCTGTCGGGAGTTTATCGTATCCATCGAGATAGGCAACGGCGGCATTGTAGCGCTCACCACGGTTGTAGCTCAGGTCTTCCCACACCCGATGGTCGTGGTTGGAACCGCCGTAGAGGGTTGCTTCGTGTACAAAATCCTCGCCACTGCGTGCGGGGCTATAGAAGATGGTGTGCATAGCGGCACCTGTCTTGCCGTTGAATACGGTGAGAAACTCTTCGCCACCGTAGATATGCCCTTTGGGGTTAACATAGGTTTTGCTGTTATCGGCCTTTTTGACTGCGTTCTCGGTACCGGCTTTGGTCACATAGTGTCCCTTGCCGTCCACGGAACCGGGTGCTGTCTTGCAAACCACCTCAGCCTTACCGTCGCCATCAAGGTCGTAGACAAGGAACTGTGTGTAGTGCTGTCCGGAGCGGATATTGGAGCCCAGATTGATGCGCCAGAGTTGCGTACCATCCATCTTGTAGGCTGCAAGGATGGTGGGAGATGTATAGCTGCTCTGAGAGTTATCTCTCTGATTACTCGGCATCCATTTGAGAACAAGTTCGTAGGTTCCATCACCGTCGAGGTCGCCTACACTCATATCATCGGGACGATAGTAGGCGGTTTTACCATCGATGGTAGTATTGGATTCGGGACGATTGAGGGTGAGAGTAGTAAACATGCTACTCCACGCCACGGTTTGCTCGTGACCGGTGACTTTGCCGTTGGATACGGTTTCTATGCGATAGGTATCCTTTGGGGAACCTTCGGCATCGAGGAAGTTGGTACGGTCGGAGATATCGCGAGCGATTTGTTTACCGTTGCGGTAGATGGAGAAGGAAGTTCCTGCGGCATCTTCCTTGAGGGAGCGCCAGGAGACAAGAATTCCTTGGGATGTTTTCACTGCCACGGGGGCACGATTTAGTTTCTCGCTCACTTGCCGGGCGTGCGTTTGGGGTGTTCCCAACAGGAGAAAAGCAGCCATTGCGCTGCATAGCAATTTCTTCATTTCTTTTGTTTGTATGTATTTATTTATGGTTAAGGATTCACAGCCTTTTTCTTTTCGGCACACAAAAGTACATACTTTTTTTGAAAAAAGCATGTAGTTACCGGAAGAAATTGCAATTTTATTCGAAACGAGAGGACGCTCGTGGAGGGAATTAAATTCCCATCCAATCCAAAATATACGGAGTGAGGAGGGCCGTTAAAATACCATTCACCGTAAGTCCTAAGCTGGCATAAGCACCATATCTTCCACCCCATTCCAACGCCGCAGATGTACCTACGGCATGCGATGCCGTACCCATGGAGAGACCCCTACCGATGGGACTCCCCACCGTACGAAGGATCGTCTTTCCCGTCATGGCACCGAAGATACCCACACACACCACTACCGCTGCCGTCAACGAAGGGATACCTCCACAATGCGCACTGATATCCATGGCTATCGGAGTGGTAACCGACTTTGGAGCCAAAGAGATGATAACTTCGCGGGAGGCATGAAAGAGTTCTGCCGTGAGAATCACCGAGAGGATTCCACTGATACACCCTGCCAACTGCGAAAGAATAATCGGAAGGAGCTGACGACGTATCTGCTCCAACTGCTGATAGAGCGGTACTCCCAGCGCTACCACCGCCGGCTTGAGCCAAAAGTCTATCATGTGACCTCCCTTGGCATAACTCTCGTAGTCAATATCAAACAACTTCAAGAAGAGTATCAAGAGTGCTATGGTTATCAAGATGGGATTCAACAAAAGACTCCCCGTGCGATCCTGCAACTTCTTACAAGCATAATAGAGCGCAAACGTAATCGCCATGAGGAGGATTTCATTATTTAATAAGGTGTGGAGCACCGGAACCGACTGCACACCCCCCAACAGCGCCAACGGAACCACCGCCACAGACATGAGCGGTCCGGCGGCGTTGCGACGCATATAGTGCTTCACCGCCCGGCGCGAAAGCTGATACGTCCATCCCGTGACCCACATCACCACCACGATGCTCACCAGTGTTGACACCACAATCGCCACCCACTCATTCTCTATATAATGATAATACTGCATAATCGCTACACCCGGGGGGATGAAGAAAAATCCCAAATTCTTGAGCAATAGATTGGAGATGGCCGCCACATGGCGCTGCTTAATCCATCCTATTTTGAGGAACATCGTAAGCAAAAGCATGCCCACGATACTGGATGGAATCTTAATCCCCGTAACCGCACAAATGACCTCACCGAGAGCGAGACATCCGAAAATAATAGCACATTGTAGTATCATCGTTTCAATCTTTTTGGCTGCAAAGGTAGCTAAAATGTGGCAAAAACAGGGGATTTACCCCCATTTCTAACTATTATTGGTTAGAAAATTGACCAAAATCACTTTTTTTAGTGATTGACGCGATTTCCTTTTTGCCGTACCTTTGCACCCGAAATCAAAATAGTAATAACAATACAACAAATAAAAATAAAGAAATTATGAAGAAGATTGG
>CAYSOK010000078.1:0-7414 GCA_964432645.1 uncultured Bacteroidaceae bacterium
TAAAAAAGATGCGGAGGTCTCTTTCACAAGACCTCCGCATCTTTTTTTTCTCTATACGTCTTACTTATTCCGCCGTAAGCTGTGTCATGCGACTCAAGTACTTACCGACGATATCAAACTCGATATTCACCTTACTCCCCACCTTCAGAGCATGGAAATTGGTATGCTCGTAAGTGTACGGTATGATACACACCTTAAACGTATCCTTTGTAGGATTGCACACCGTAAGACTCACACCGTTCACTGTCACACTCCCCTTATCCACACAGAAGTAACCACGACGAACCAAATCCTTGTCGAATACATGACGGAACGTATACTCAAAACTACCGTCCGCATCCTCTATGGAAATACACTCCGCCGTACAATCCACATGTCCCTGCACAATATGACCATCCAAACGACCGTTCATAATCATGCTACGCTCCACGTTCACCTCATCCCCCGGCTGCAAAAGCCCCAGGTTCGAACGCTCCAACGTCTCCTTCATTGCCGTCACCGTGTACGTATCACCCTCCTTACGTACCACCGTAAGACACACACCGTTATGCGCCACACTCTGGTCGATCGTAAGTTCGTTGGTGAAACTGCAACGAAGCGTAAAATGCACATTCTCCTTATCGTGCTCCAGTGCCACCACTGTAGCCATCTCCTCTACAATACCTGAAAACATAAACTTCTATATCTCCTATTTAATTAATTTTTACGTTCTGAATTTACATCGGCAAATTTACGAAATTAAAATTGAAAATCCATCCCTTTTGTCTAAAAAAACGCATTTTAAGCACCTAGTATACCTACTGTTTGGAGAATAAATTGTAAATTTGCACGTGAATCAACAGATAAGTTTATGAATAAGAAAACGTTTATCACCGTTCCGGTTCTATCGCTCATGCTCCTGAACAGCTATGCTCAGGACAACGGAGTGTGGAATCTCAAGGGGTGTATCGACTACGCTCTGGAACACAGTATCAAACTCAAACAGAGTAAGATAAAGGAGGAAAGCAGCGCTGTAGACGTAAAGCAAAACAAGGCCGCCCTCTTCCCGAGTCTCTCCTTCAGCATGTCGCAGAACGTCACCTGGCGTCCCTATCAAGAGACCGGAAGCAGCATCGTGACCGACGGTATCGCCACCTCACACAAGAGCAATGTGAGCGAAAGCGGAACCTACGGCATCAATGCAGCATGGACCGTTTGGAACGGCGGCATCAACCGCAGAAACATAAAAGACAGTCAGTACAGTCAAGAGATGGCCGAATATGCTACCGAAGTGCAAGCCAATAGCATACAAGAGCAGATAGCCCAACTCTACATCCAGATTCTTTACAGCACCGAAGCCCTCAAAGTAAACGAAGAGGTGCAGAAGACCGCCCAGAGTCAGTACGAACGCGGGCAAGAGATGGTGAAGCAAGGACAGATGGCAAAAAGCGAATTGGCACAGTTGGAAGCACAGGTCACCGCCGGCGAGTACAACATAGTGAACAGCAAATCACTCATCAGCAACTACAAACTTCAGCTCAAGCAACTCCTTGAGATTGAAGGCGGTGGTGAAATGCAAATAGCCGACATCGACAACACCGACGAAGCAGCCATGGCAGTCATTCCGGATGAAACAAGCATCTACGAGGCAGCTCTGGAAAGCCGTCCCGAGATTAAGAGTGCAGAGGTAAACATAGAAGCCATGGACAATAAGATTAAGATTGCCAAAGCCGGATACCTGCCCACCATCAGTCTGCAAGCAGGTGTAGGCGACAGCCACACCTCCGGTATCGGAACCAACATCTTCACCCAGATGAAGACCAACCTCAATGCTTCCGGCGGACTCAACTTCTCCCTGCCCATCCTGGATCGCAGACAGAACAAGAGTGCAGTAGAGCGTGCCAAACTGAACAAACAGGACGCAGAACTGGAACTTCAGAACCAGCGCAAGACCCTCCTGAGCACCATCGAGAAATATCGCCTCGATGCCACCACCGGCAAACAGAAGTATATAGCAGCCAAGAGCAATGTGAAGAGCATGCAGGAAAGCTATAATCTTATCAATGAGCAGTTCCGCGTGGGACTGAAGAACAGTGTCGATGTGATGACCAGCCGCGACAACCTGATTCAAGCCGAGCAAGAGATGCTCCAGAGCAAGTACACCACCCTACTCAACCTTCAATTGTTGGAGTTCTACCGTGGAGGCGTGATTGACTTGTAGTGTGAGACGACAAATGAAATAGAAGAAATAAAAAACAATACACATATTTAATATATGAGCAGCTTTAATATAACCTTCGCCGCAACGGCGATGATAAGCTTGGGCACTTTCCTGTTCACAGGTTGTAGCCAAGAAGCAAAAGTAAGTTATGTAACCGAGCAGGTGAAAATAGGCGACATCCGTACAGAAGTAACCGCAACCGGTACCATCGAACCGGTAACCGAAGTAACCGTAGGTACGCAGGTGTCCGGTATCGTTAGCAAACTCTACGTAGACTACAACAGCGTAGTAAAGAAGGGACAAGTAATTGCCGAACTCGACAAGACCAACCTTCTGAGCGAGTTGCAGAACGCCAAGAACAACTTGAACAGTGCCAAGAGCGACATGGACTACCAGGCCGTAAACTATAAGCGCATGAAAGAGTTGCACGACAAAGGATTGATCAGCGACAACGATTTCGACAACGCAAAACTTTCCTATCAGAAATCCAAAGATACCTACAGCACACAGCAACAAAACGTAGCCAAGGCAGAGACCAACCTGAGTTACGCCACCATCACCTCACCTATTGATGGTATTGTGTTGAGTAAGAGCGTAGAAGAGGGACAGACCGTAGCCGCAAGCTTCAGCACCCCTACCCTGTTCACCATCGCACAAGACCTTACCGACATGCGCGTAATCGCCAATATCGATGAGGCTGATATAGGCGGCATAGAAGAAGGACAGCGCGTCACCTTCACCGTAGACGCCTTCCCCGATGACACCTTCGAAGGTAAAGTAACCCAAGTACGCCAGGAAGCCACCACCGAGAGCAATGTGGTAACCTATGAAGTCGTTATCTCCGCCCCCAACGAAGATTTGAAGTTGAAACCCGGACTCACCGCCAGCGTAAGCATCATCACCAGCGAAGCAAGCAACGCACTCTGTGTCTCCAACAAAGCCCTGCGCTTCACCCCGAGCGAAGCAGTCTTAGGCGAAGGAGAGCAGATTATCGACTGCGACGCCACTGAAAAAGTATGGATACGCGACGGCAAGAACATCAAAGCCGTAGCCGTAACCACCGGTGTAACCAACGGCACCCAAACCGAAATCACCTCCGGTCTGGAAAAGGGACAAGCAGTCATCGTAGAAATGAGCGAAACCGCAACCGCCGAAAGCGAAGACGAAGAAAGCAGCAGCGAAGAAAGCAACCCCTTCATGCCAAGCCCTCCGGGATCCAAGAACAACAAGAAATAATAGAGGAGCAACATAAAGATGGACGAAAAGAAAGTAGTTATTAAGCTCGACAACGTACGACGCAACTTCACCGTAGGCGACGAAGTGGTAAAAGCGTTGCGCGGCATCTCCTTCGAGATACACGAAGGAGAGTTTGTCACCATCATGGGTACCTCCGGTTCCGGTAAGTCCACCCTGCTCAACCAGTTGGGCTGTCTGGACACCCCCACCTCCGGCGAGTACTACCTGGATGGCGTGAGCGTGCGCACCATGAGCAAGAGCAAACGAGCTCGTCTGCGCAACCGTAAGATTGGTTTCGTGTTCCAGAACTACAACCTCTTGGCCAAGACCACGGCCGTAGAAAACGTAGAGCTTCCCCTCATGTACAACAGCAAGTACAACGCCGAGCAACGCCGCAAGGCAGCCATCGAAGCACTGGAAGCCGTGGGCTTGGGCGAACGACTCTATCACAAGAGCAACCAGATGAGTGGTGGACAGATGCAACGCGTAGCCATCGCCCGCGCCCTGGTAAACAACCCCGCCGTGATACTCGCCGACGAAGCCACCGGTAACCTAGATACCCGCACCTCCTTCGAGGTATTGGTACTGTTCCAGAAGCTCTACGCCGAAGGACGCACCATCATCTTCGTTACCCACAACCCCGAGATAGCGCAGTACAGCAGTCGCAACATCATGTTGCGCGACGGCAAGATACGCGAGGACAAAGTGAATGACAACATACTGTCGGCTGCCGAGGCACTCGCTGCCCTACCCAAGCCACAGGATGATTAACGGATAAAAAGAAAGCCGGAAATATGAATTTTTTAAACCTCATAAAAGTAGCTTTTAAGGCAGTAGCCAGCAACAAGTTCCGCTCCTTCCTGTCCATGCTAGGTATCATCATCGGTGTCGCAGCCGTGATCATCATGATGGCCATTGGACAAGGTTCCAAGGAGAGCGTCAAGAAGAACATCTCACAGATGGGTACCAACATCATCATGATTCGTCCGGGTGCCGACATGCGTGGTGGTGTACGTCAGGATCCAAGTGCCATGCAGACACTTAAGTTGACCGACTACGACGACATCGTAAAGAACAAGAAGTACATCTCCTACGTCAGCCCGGAGGTATCCTCTTCCGGTCAAGCCATCTACGGAGCGAACAACACCTCTACCACCATCTACGGCGAAACTCCGGAATATCTGGACATCAAGCAGTGGAGCGTAGAAGAAGGCGTTATGTTCACCGAAGAAGACATAAAGAAGAGCGCCAAAGTCTGCGTCATCGGAACCACCGTAAAGGATGAACTCTTCCCGAATATTGCAGATCCCGTGGGACGTACCATACGTTTCAAGAGCATTCCCTTCCGTATTGTCGGAGTATTGAAATCAAAAGGTTACAACAGTTTCGGTATGGACCAGGACAACCTGATACTCGCTCCCTACAGTACCGTCATGAAGCGTATCTGCGCTCAGACCTACCTGAGCAGCATCAACTGTTCCGCCCTCACCGAGGAGTTGACCGACGAAGCAATTGACGAATTGACCACCCTGCTCCGCACCAACCACAAGCTGAAGGACGACGACGATGACGACTTCACCATCCGTTCTCAGCAAGAGATGATGGAAACGATGACCAGCACCATGGACACCATCACCCTCATCCTGGTAGTAGCCGCAGGTTTCTCACTGTTGGTAGCCGGTATCGGCATCATGAACATCATGTTGGTGAGCGTCACCGAACGAACCAAAGAGATTGGCTTGCGTATGAGCGTGGGAGCAACAGGCTTCGACATCAGCAACCAGTTCTTGATTGAGTCCATTATAATAAGTGTGACGGGAGGCATCCTAGGCATCTTTGTAGGCTACCTAGGCACGCTGGTATGTACACAGTTCGGTCTGCCCACCTCCATCCCCATGTGGAGTATCGTGGTGAGCTTCATTGTCTGCACCATCATCGGTGTAGCCTTCGGTTACTTCCCTGCTCAGAAGGCAGCACGTATGGACCCGATTGAGGCAATACGATACGAATAAAATCGAGGTTCGGATGCGCTCCGAATCCGTAAAAAGAAACCTTTCAAATCCTTGATAATGACCAAAAAGAATATCAGTTTGAATGAAAAAATACTGGAACCCGCCCTACACATATTGGGGTGGGTTCTGGTTTTTGGTTCCCCCTTCTTGTTCATGGACAACTCCATGATGCACACATCGTTGAAGTTTCTGAACCACATCTTTCTAGCCCCATCCTTCATTGCCTTTATGTTCTACGCCAGCTACTTCATCATGGTGCCGCGCTACTGGCAGAAAGGCAAGATAGAGAGATACATGATACTGAGCGTAGCCCTCGTTATCGTCTGTCTAATCGTGATGCAAATAGCATACGACTGGATGCGTCCGGACGAATCTACGGACATGCCGCTAGAGATGGAAAACGCACGTCCACCTCGTCCCATAGCCCCGCGATGGATGTTTGTGGCGCGCGACCTCCTCATGCTTACATTGGCCAGTACAGCAGGAGCCGTGACCCGTCAAAGTAAGCTGATGCGTAAGACGGAGATGGAACGTCGTGAAGCAGAGATGGAACGCCAACAGGCTGAGATGGAACGCCAGGAGGCAGAACTGCGCAACCTGCACAACCAGATAAATCCGCACTTCCTCTTGAACACCCTAAACAACATCTATGCGCTAATTGCCATCAACGCCGACAAAGCGCAAGAGGCTGTACAACAGTTGAGTGTATTGCTGCGCCACATACTCTACGAAAACAAGGATATGTTTGTATCACTCACGAGTGAATTGAGTTTCATACGCAATTACATCGAATTGATGCGCATACGCTTGAGCGGCCACATCAAGTTGACAGTAGATATAAAGGAGGACGCATATGGCCTTAAGATTGCCCCGCTCATCTTCATCTCGCTGATTGAAAACGCATTTAAACATGGAGTAAGTTCCGGTGCAGAGTGCTTCATCCACATCGAGATAAAGAGCGATGCTTCCGGGTGTGTAACGTGCGACATCAAGAACAGCAATCATCCTAAGAAGCGAAACGACAAGAGCGGACATGGCATAGGACTTCAGCAGGTACAGCAACGCCTGGACCTCCTATACCCCGGTGCCTACCAGTGGACCAAAGGAGTGGTCGACGAAGAGGGTACGACACCCTACTACCAATCGCTGTTAGTGATTGAGACACAAAAGAAAGCATGATGTTTTTTTTAACGATTAAACGATTGATAAAATGAAAACGATAAAATGTGCCCTAGTAGATGATGAACCCTTGGCACTTGAACTTCTGAAGAGTTATGTAAAACGTATTCCTTCCCTGGAGCTAACACAGTGTTACAGCAGCGCGGTAGAAGCAGCCAAGTTGATACAAGATCCCGTAGAACTGCTGTTCCTGGACATACAAATGCCGGACTTGAACGGCATGGAGTTTGCCCGTTTGCTGCCGGAAACCACCCGTGTAGTTTTCATCACAGCGTTCGACAAATATGCGGTAGAAGGCTTCCGCGTGAATGCACTGGACTATCTGCTAAAACCGGTCTCCTTCGATGCCTTCCTGGGAGCCGTAAAGAAAGCGCAACAATGGTATGCACTGCAAGAGAATAAACCGAACACCGTTTCCATTTCCGACGTATCGGAAGAAAAAGGAAGCATAGATACGCAAGATGACTGCATCTTTGTGAAGAGTGATTACAAGTTGCACAAGGTTCCATTCAAGGATATATTGTACATAGAAGGACTGAAAGACTATGTAAAGATTTACCTGGACGACGCACGCAAATCCATCCTTACACTGGCAAGTTTAAAGAGTTTGGATACAAAACTACCGAATCGTTTCATTCGCATTCACCGTTCCTTTATTATTAATGTAGACAAGGTACAGATGGTGGATAAAGGTTCCGTAAGACTCACCAACGGCACACTCCTCCCCACCTCGGAAGGATTCAAAGACGAGTTCCTCAATTATTTGGAACAAAGGACAATTAATTAA
>CAYSOK010000079.1:0-7388 GCA_964432645.1 uncultured Bacteroidaceae bacterium
TGTTTACGTGGTTGTTTACGTGGGTATTTACGTGTATGTTCTCCCCTTAAATATGAATCTTCATGAGCACCGGGTTGTGGTCACTGAAATCCAACTCTTCGCTCTTATATTCAACACCCTCGAAAGATTTGTCATACATGATGTAATCGATACGCATCCATTTACCCAAGTAACGATACGTGTATCCATATCCGTCACCACACTCCATGAAACCATCCTTCTTACCCTCGAGCATCGTCTCGTAAGTGTAGCTGAACGGCAGGTCATTGAAGTCACCGCAAATCACCGATGGAACCTGATCCGAATTCATCTGTCGGCGAATGTAATTCACCTGCGTTGCACGCTTCTTATATGAATCAAAATACTGCTCACCAAACATCGTCAAGTAATCCACCTTACCCTCGTTGTCACCCATCGCCTGACGCTTTGTCATGTTACGCATGGTGCTGTTGAAGGTCGTCGTCTGCAAGTGGAGATTGTACACACGCACCACCTTACCGTTGATGCTGATGTCCGCCCACATGAAATCGTTCGCCGTATCATCGAACATGAAATACTTATACTGCAAGATGGGATACTTGCTCGCAATCACCAACATGTCATATCCCTGCTTGTCCATCATGGCGATGTATGGGAACACCTCACGCATCTTCTGACAGTTGTTGTCACCCCCCTTCACGTAGGGACTATAAAACTCCTGGAAGCACACCACCGACACCTTGTTCTTATACAAGTAATCCACCAAGTCGTCCAGCGGCATGGATTTGGTCTGGTTGTTCAACTTACCCACATTGTACGTAGCAAACACCACACCACTCTTCCCCTCATCCTTCGACCAATTAACACGGTAGAAACGCTGCGCGAAGGTGGCATAAATCAGCGCTGCAAACGGCAATATGGCTATGTATCTCTTTTTGGTGAATACAATCCAATAGACAAAAAGGGCTGCATCCACGATATAAATTAAAGGAGACATGAAACCGATAATGGCCCACGTCATGTGATAGTTCGGATCGAATCTACCCGAAATAGATGAACAAATGGTCAATACAAACAGTATGACGGTTACTGCTGTAGTTACCGCTTGTGCAAGTTTAAATATGGCTTTTCTTCCCATTGTAAGTTCGTTTTATCTGATATGTTCTGCAAAGTTATTTCTTTTTTTTTAACTGTAAGCACTTTTCACAAAACTTTTATGCAAAAAAGTACATTTTTTTTTGTTTATGCACGCTTCGCACGTTCCCACGCACCGGAGTCATCGGCCGTGCCGTGCTTGCGGTTCTGCCACTTGTTACACTCCTTCTCGTAGAGGTATCGCATACCCCGGAACACGTTGATATTCATAAAAGTGATGTAATAGGGGATGTTCACCAACGGCAGATGCTTTCCCCTTCGGTCCGCCATCCAACCCAACAAACACCCCACATAGAAGAGCAGTTGCAGCATCAACACCACCGCATACACCGGATGCACCGGAGCCAAGAAGATGTTGAGCGGCAAAAGCAAAAAGAACGCAAACGGCGTAATCGACCAGCGCAACACACGGTGCGAGATGTACTGAAACGTAGCCACCGGATAAGGGTAGGGCAGCAACAGACGACGCAGTCGATAAATACTCTGCCATCCGCCCGCAGCGATACGCACCTTGCGCACCCCCTCATCGTTGATGCCCGCCGAACCGGACTCCGTGGCGTAAGCATTCTTGCAATACGCTATGATGTAACCTTTCATCACCATGTTCATGGAGAGGATGAAATCGTCCAGCAGCGTATTCGGCTTCATCGGCTCGTACATATCCGTACGTATGGCATACAACTCCCCGGCGGCACCCATGGCAGAGTAGAGTCTACCGTCCAACTCCTTCAGCGTGGACTCGTAGCGCCAATAGAAACCCTCACCCCGGACAGCAGCGTTGCCATCCACCTTCTGCTCAATGCGTTTTTCGCCCGCCACACAAGAAACCTTCTCGTTGGAAAACGCCCGTATCATCTCCTTGATACACGCACGATTCAGCATGGTATTGGCATCGGAGAAGACCACGAAGGGAGTCTTTATATAAGGTATGGCACGGTTTACCGCCGCCGTCTTGCCCAATCGCGGCACCTCAAAGAGCACCTCCACCCGGTCGGCATAGCGTGACAAACGTTCATTGGTGGCATCGGTAGACCCATCGGTCACCCACACCAACTTCAACTTCTCCGCCGGATAATCCAGTTGCAGGGAGTTCTCTACCTTGGCATCCACCATCTCCTCCTCGTTCCATGCCGCCACCAACAGCGTCACCTCAGGCCACTCCTCCGGGTCCTTCGGCGGTTGCGGCTTGTGCAGAAACTCCTTTATCTTCACCAGCATCCACAACACCATGCCGTATCCCACAAACGTGTAGAACACCAGCAATATCATCGCCCAAAATAGAATCTGCATGACCATCATTGACGTTTCCTTCCTTTCTTCTTTGCTATCTGTTTTTCAATCACTTGCATATATATTTTCATCACCTCGGCAGCCACCTCCTTATTGTCGTAGAGATAGGTCACCATCAGCTCCGCCATCTGTGTGATAGCCCCCGTCTCCTCCGGATTACGGTAATAGCGCAGGATAGCCTCCGCCAGCATCTCCGGGTTTTGAAAGTCCACCAACAGACCACTCTTGCCATTCTTTATAATCTCGTAGGAGCCATCGGTAGGGGTAGCGATAATCGCCTTACCCATCGCCATCGCCTCCAGCACCGCAATGGGGTGTCCCTCCCACAAGCTCGGCAGACAGAAGACATCCATAGCACTCAGCACATCCGGCACATCCAATCGAAAGCGTTGACGGTAGATGACATCCCGCAACTCATGGTGCTTGATATAAGTATCCACATCCTTGCTCAGTTCGCCGTCGCCCACCATCAAACCTTTGATTTTCGGCTCCTCACGATGCGCTATCTCCACCGCCTTCAAGAAGGTAATAGGATCCTTTTGAAAACACATACGAGCCACAAAACCTATGATATACTCCGACCTCGGTATACCCAGTTCCGCGCGTACATCTTTGATATCGGGATTCGCCGGATTGAAGCGCGCCAAGTCGATACCGTTCTCAATCACCGCCGCATTGCGCAAGTGAAACGAGTAGACCCCCGTCATACGGTTGCTGTGCGACACACAAATCACCCGGTCGCAATATCCGCAAATCATCTTCTCAATCCACTTACGCAGTTTCGACACGATAGGATTCTGTCCCGCATGGAAACTCCACCCGTGAACCGTATAAATCATAGGAATCTTGTTGCGCATGGACGGAATCATCAAGTTCGATGCCGCCCTACTGCCATGCGCATGGATGATGTCAATCTGCTCCCTCTTCAGCACCTCGTCAATCTGTCGGAAGACACGAAAATCGAACGGTCGTTCCGTAGGGATGATGTAGCACTTCACCCCCGCAGCCTGCAACGTCTCCGTCATCTGTCCCGGGATAAAGGTCATCACGATGGGTTCAAATCGTTCCTTGTCCAGTCCGCTCACCAAGGAGAGCACGTGGCTCTCACCACCGCCAATCTTACCTTGGCGTATCACCTCCAATACTTTGTATTTCTTCATAGCGTTCGTTTTAGGTTAAGGTCAATTCACTTTATTTATCTTTCAAACTTTCATTTATATCATCGATGTATTGCAGCAACTCCTCGCGTCCCTGTTTCTTCTCGGAAGATGTCAGGAAATAAGGAGGAAGTTCCTCCCACGTCTGCTTGAGCACCCGCATATATTTCGCCACATTCTCGCGCGCCTTCACCGCCCCCAGCTTATCCGCCTTGGTGAACACCAGCGCAAAGGGCACACCGTTCTCGCCCAACCACTCGATAAACTCCAGGTCAATCTTCTGTGCATCGTGTCTCACATCAATCAGCACAAACAAGCAAGTCATCTGCTCCCGTTTCAAGATGTATCCCGAAATCATCTGCGTCAGTTGGTCCTGCGCCTTCTTGCCCCGCTTGGCATATCCATAGCCCGGGAGATCCACCAAATACCACTCATTATTTATAATAAAGTGATTGATCAGCATCGTCTTTCCCGGCGTAGCCGACGTCTTCGCCAACTTCGCATTGCGGCACAAACAATTAATCAGGCTCGATTTTCCCACATTACTTCTCCCGATGAAAGCATACTCCGGTGCTTCCGACTGCGGACACATCTCCACCTTCGGACTACTGATGACGTACTGAGCTGTTTTTATCTCCATATTCTAACCTAATCAATTATTTCCAACTGCAAACTTAGTGATAATTTTTGGAAAATCCTTGTACATCCTCTTTTTTTTATACTTTTTCAAGTTTATTCCGCTACTTGTGCCGTTTTGTGGTGAAATTTTTGTAGATTTGCAGTCAAAATCGATGAAAACAACGATAATCATAGGCCAAAGAAGATGATTCGAAACTACCCATCCCAACTCCTGGAACGAGCGGTCAACGAGTTTGCCAAGTTGCCGGGAATAGGGCGCAAGACAGCCATGCGCCTAGTCCTTCATCTGCTCAAACAAGAGACGGACGAGGTGGAGGCCTTCGGCAGTGCACTCATCACACTGAAGCGAGAAGTGAAGTACTGCAAGGTGTGTCACAACATCTCCGATACCGATGTTTGCTCGCTCTGCAACGATGCCTCGCGCGACCGCTCCCTGGTGTGCGTGGTGGAGAACATACAAGATGTGATGGCCATAGAAAACACCCACCGCTACAACGGACTCTATCATGTGCTGGGAGGAGTCATCTCGCCGATGGACGGAGTGGGACCCTCCGACCTGGAGATAGCATCGCTCGTGCAGCGGGTTCGGGAAACCGATGTGGCAGAGGTCATCCTGGCACTCAGTCCCACGATGGAAGGGGACACGACCAACTTCTTTATCTTCAGAAAACTAGCGGAGTTTGACGTCAAGATCACCGTGATAGCCCGCGGCATATCGCAGAACGATGAACTGCAATACGCCGACGAAGTGACGCTGGGTCGCTCCATCGAGAATCGCACACTCTTTAGCGACAAATAACAATGGAACAAACAATGAACATACGATATCTGAAAACATCCCAATTGAGAATACAACGCATCTGCTTCTTTGTGGCATTGGCCGTCTGCCTGTTGCCCTATCTACAGTGGATGCTCCATCGCGAACCGATGGCGATGGACAATTACCTTTGCATCTACATCTTGCAAGTGCTCTCCGTGCTGCTCACCATGGGGTCGCTCTATGTGGGAATGAAGAGTTTTACCCTCTCCTTCCTGAAGTCCCGCATTCACTACAAGGTAGATGTGGACGGGAGTAGATACTTCAAATACAGCCTTTTGCGCATCCTCTTCCTAGTGCCGGCACCGGTGGTAGCATGGGTGATTGTACTGCTAGGCGGAGAGTCGGCGAGCTATCTGGGGTTGATGTCCTTTGTGATGCTGTTGTTCGTGTATCCCACGCAAGAGAGATACCAACGCGAGAGTGGTCAGTTGGACGAAACGGACGAGGAGGAGCAGGCATGAAACTATCCGTCATCATCGTTAATTACAATGTGAAGCACTACTTGGCCCTGTGCCTGGAATCCGTCTTTCGCTCTCAGGGAGTGGAGGATATGGAAGTATGGGTAGTGGACAACTGTTCGCAAGACGCCTCCGTGCGCTATCTTCGCAAGCGCTATCCGCAAGTCTACTTCAAGCAGAACGATATCAATCGCGGCTTTGCTTACGCCAACAATCAAGCCATACGCAAGGCCAAGGGGGACTATGTACTTCTGCTCAATCCCGATACGATGGTCGCCGAGAACACCTTTGCCGACTGCATCCGTTACCTGGACGAGCACGAGCAGGTGGGAGCGGTAGGAGTGAGTCAGCGCAATGCGGACGGTAGTTTTGCGTATGAATCGCGCCGCGGTTTCCCATCTCCTTTTACCTCCTTTTGTAAGATGAGCGGACTGTGCGGTATGTTCCCCAAGAGCAGGGTGCTGGGACGATATTACATGCGCTATCTCGACCGCACCAAACCGTGTGAAATAGATGTCATCTCGGGCGCTTTCATGATGATACGTCGCGATTTGCTGGTGCAGTGCAACGGGTTCGACGAGGACTTCTTCATGTATGGTGAAGACATCGACCTCTCATTTCGTTTACAGGAGACAGGTCACACCAATGTCTATTTACCCTTGGATATCCTTCATTTTAAGGGAGAAAGCACACAGAAGAACTCCTTTGCCTATGTACACGTGTTCTATCAAGCCATGCTCATCTTCTTCCGCAAGCACTACAGTCACTACAGTTGGATACTATCGATTCCCATCAAGTTTGCCATTTTCTTTCGTGGGTTCATGGCCTTTATGTTCCAACAGACCAACCTCATGCAGTATCGCTACAAGAACTTGGTGAATCCGGAAAAGGGAGCGCCCAACTTCCTGTTCTGCATCTCTCCGGAGAACACCAAGCGCGCCCAAGCCCTGTGCAGTCGTCACGAGTTGATGGCCTACTTCATGAAGGAACCTTCCTTCGCGATAGAGGAGGTCATTAAGGAGGTGGATGCATCCAAGAAATACGATGTGGTGGTGTTTGATATTGACACCCTCTCCTTCCGTGAAATACTCACCCATCTCTCCTCCGCCGGTGAGAAGGGACATTCTTGGGTGGTGGGGCTCTACAGTGCCCGGCGCGATGTGCTCATCACCTCGGGATTTGTTTACGATTAGTGTTACACCTTATTTATATATAAGAAATATGGGAGAAGAACTTTTGCAAAACGACCGGATACGTCTTCGTCCGTTGGAACCGGAAGACCTATCGGTGCTCTACACACTGGAGAACGATACGGCGCAGTGGCATGTAGGATGTCAGAACGTACCTTATTCGCGCTTCATGCTTCATCAGTACATAGCCGAGAACAAGGGTGATATTTTTGTAGACAAGGAGTTGCGTATGGTGGTAGCATCGTGTGTGGACGGCGATGTTTTAGGTTTGGTAGATTTGTTTGATTTCGACCCCATGCACCATCGAGCGCAAGTAGGAATTGTTGTTCGGAAAGATTATCGTCACCGTGGTGTAGCGCATCAAGCATTGGAATTGCTCAAGGGTTACGCCCGTTTTTTGCAGATTCATCAGTTGTACGCCTATGTTTCCTGTCGGAACACAGCAAGTTTGCAGCTTTTTCGTGGTGTAGGTTTTAGTACCGAAACGCCCCTTCGCGACTGGCTCTGCACGTCGGAGGGGTATGAAGATGCCCTTTTGATGCAGTTTTTTGTATGATTTTTGCAAAAAAGTTCGTGATTGTTTTGCAGAGTCCGAATTTTTGTCTACCTTTGCATTCGCAAACGGGAAGGTGTTCCGGTAGTAAAGATTTAATGGTGCGTTAGTTCAGTTGGTTAGAATACATGCCTGTCACGCATGGGG
>CAYSOK010000080.1:0-7338 GCA_964432645.1 uncultured Bacteroidaceae bacterium
TCCCTACTGGGTGTATACTCGCTCGTGGATGTTTTCACAAATCCGAAACTTGAGTAATATGAAAGGTGGCTGGAGGCAAACTTTGAACGTTTTGGACGATTTTTGCCGTTTTTGACCCTAAAAGTCAAATTATTTTTATACCTTTGCACATTGATATGGATTGGTTTAATCAAATACGAACGTTGGATTATATCCTGAACGGGCTGATTGTCGGAATTATGGTTTCCGCTCCAATGGGTCCGGTGGGGATATTGTGCATCCAGCGAACCCTCAAGAAAGGACGTGTCTATGGGCTTGTGACAGGATTGGGAGCTGCTCTCAGCGATATGATGTATGCACTTATTACCGGTGCCGGTATGAGTGTGGTAATGAACTTGATAGAGACACCACAGACCATGTTCTTCCTCAAGTGTGTGGGCAGCGTGCTGCTGCTCATCTTCGGCATCTACTGTTTCCGTTCCAAACCCGATACGGAAACCAAGCGCGCCACGGGCAGCAAGGGAACGCTCTTGCACAATTTTGTAACAGGTTTTCTGCTAACCGTCTCCAACGTACTCATCATCTTCCTCTTCATCGCACTCTTTGCTCGTTTTCCCATTCAGATACCCGACCACCCGGAACAGCAATTCCTGGGCTACGTATCGGTATGGGTGGGAGCCGTCTGTTGGTGGTTCTTGCTCACCTTTGTCATAGACAAATTCCGGGCAAAATTCGAAATGCGAGGTATCAAAATTCTTAATCGCACCATCGGAATCGTCGTGATTGTGGCATCCATCGTGTCGCTCTTCGGCATCATCACCGGGCGCGAATTCTATCTGATTCATTAAGCGTAGTGATACAATGTATATAGCGAAACAATTAAAAGAGAAGAACATAGCCGAATATCTGCTCTATATGTGGCAGGTGGAGGATATCATCCGTGCTTACGGAGGGGATGCGGAGCGTATCTGTAGGGAGTATCTCACTCGCTTTCAGGTGGACGAGGCACAGCGCCGGGAACTGGAGGAGTGGTACTCTAATCTGGCGGAGATGATGCGCAGCGAACAGGTGCTGGAAAAGGGGCATCTGCAAATCAACAAGAACACGCTGATATGGCTCGAGGAACTGCACGCGAAACTGTTGCACTCCCCCAAGTATCCCTACTACAGTGTGGCGTACTACAAGGCTCTTCCCTTCATCGTGGAACTGCGTAGTAAGGGGGAACACACGGAGCTGAGCGAGATAGAAAACTGCTTCGATGCTCTCTACGGCGTGATGATGCTCCGACTCAAGGGGACTCCGGTGAGCGAAAAAACAGAAGAGGCGATGGGACACATCCGTAGACTGGTGGGGATGCTCGCCGATTATTATCCCAAATATAAAAAAGACGAACTGGAATTTTAAATATATATATTAGATTATGGTATACATAGACAACATATTGGTGACCGGCTGCAAAGGACAGTTGGGCCGTGCCATACAGGACTTGGCATCCGATTCCTGTTTTAAATTCTTCTATACGGACAAGGAAGAACTGGACATCACCGATGCCGAGGCTGTGGAAGCGTTTGTGCTGGAAAACAAGATAGACTGCATCATCAACTGTGCGGCCTACACGGCAGTAGACAAGGCGGAGAGCAATGAGGAACTTTGCGAACTGCTCAACCACTATGCACCACGCTATCTGGCAGAGGCTGTACAGCTGCGCAACGGCGCTATGATTCAGATTTCTACCGATTACGTGTACGATGGACGTACCTACACTCCCTACACCGAGGATATGCCGACCAACCCTCAGAGCGTGTACGGACGCACCAAGTTGGCCGGTGAACAGGCGGTACAGGAGGCGTGTGAGAACAGTCTTATCATACGTACGGCATGGCTTTATAGCCGATATGGTAACAACTTCGTAAAGACCATGTTACGCTTGGCATCGGAGCGCAAGAGCTTGGGGGTGGTTTACGATCAAATAGGTACTCCGACCAATGCTCACGACCTGGCAGATGCCATCTTGACCATCGTCAACGAGGGTATCATTCCGGGAATTTATCACTATTCCAACGAGGGAACGGCTTCCTGGTACGACTTTGCCATGAAGATTTTCCGCATCGATGAAAACGACATCTACGAACATGTGAAGCCCGTACGTACATCGGAGTATCCTACTCCTGCCACTCGTCCACCGTACAGCGTGCTGGACAAGACCAAGATTAAGCAAACTTACGGTCTGACCATCCCTTACTGGGACGACACTCTCTACGACTGCATGGAGATCATGGCATACGAGGAGAAAGAGGCACAAGAACAAGCAGCTAAAGAAAAAGAGAACAAATGAACGAAATAGAAAGAAGAAGAACTTTTGCCATAATTTCGCACCCGGACGCCGGTAAAACGACGTTGACCGAGAAACTGTTGCTCTTTGGAGGTCAGATTCAGGTGGCAGGTGCGGTGAAGAATAATAAGATAAAGAAGACGGCCACCAGTGACTGGATGGAAATAGAGAAGCAGCGTGGTATCTCTGTGACAACTTCTGTCATGGAGTTTGACTACGATGGCTACAAGGTGAACATCCTGGACACGCCGGGTCACCAGGACTTTGCGGAGGATACCTTCCGTACACTGACGGCGGTGGATAGTGCAATTATCGTGATTGACGGTGCCAAGGGCGTGGAGACGCAGACGCGTAAGTTGATGACGGTGTGCCGCATGCGCAAGACGCCGGTGATTGTGTTTATCAATAAGATGGACCGTGAGGGACAGGATCCGTTCGACCTCTTGGACGAGATTGAGAACGAACTCCAGATACATGTGCGTCCGTTGAGTTGGCCTATCAATCAGGGTGTTAAGTTTAAGGGCGTTTACAATATATATGAGAACAACCTGAACCTCTACCAGCCCGACAAGCAGAAGGTGACGGAGAAGGTGCAGGTGGATATTCACAGCAGTGAGTTGGACGACAACGTGGGGAGCGATGATGCCGAGCGTCTGCGTGCCGACTTGGAGCTGATTGACGGTGTCTATCCGGAGTTCGATGTGAATACATATCTGGCGGGCGAGGTGGCACCGGTGTTCTTCGGTTCCGCTCTCAATAATTTTGGTGTACAGGAGTTGTTGGACTGCTTCGTACGCATCGCTCCACAGCCGCGTCCCACGCAGGCAGAGGAGCGCAAGGTGGAGCCGGAGGAACCTAAGTTTACGGGTTTCATCTTTAAGATTACTGCCAATATCGACCCCAACCATCGTTCTTGTATCGCCTTCTGTAAGGTGTGCAGCGGTAAGTTTGTGCGCAATGCTCCTTACCTGCATGTTCGTCAGGGTAAGACGGTGCGTTTCTCATCGCCTACACAGTTTATGGCACAGAAGAAGAGTACCATCGACGAGGCTTATCCGGGTGATATAGTGGGTCTGCCGGACAACGGCATCTTTAAGATCGGTGATACCCTGACGGAGGGTGAAAACCTGCATTTCAAGGGATTACCAAGTTTTTCTCCGGAGATGTTCAAGTACATAGAGAACGCCGACCCCATGCGCTCCAAACAGTTGGCAAAGGGTATCGACCAGTTGATGGACGAAGGTGTGGCTCAGTTGTTTGTGAACCAGTTCAACGGTCGCAAGATTATCGGTACGGTGGGTCAGTTGCAGTTCGAAGTCATCCAGTATCGTCTGGAGAACGAGTACAATGCCAAGTGTCGTTGGGAACCCATCAGTCTCTACAAGGCGTGCTGGATAGACAGCGATGACGAGGCTGAATTGGAGAACTTCAAGAAGCGCAAGTACCAATACATGGCCAAAGACAAGGAGGGACGCGATGTGTTCCTGGCGGACAGCGGATATGTGCTACAGATGGCACAGAGCGACTTCAAGAACATACGTTTCCACTTTACCAGTGAATTCTAAAAAACAGGAGGTATCGACTATGCATCCAAAGTGTGAGAAAGAAGTAAAAAAAGCCCTCGAGGTGCTGCGTGCCGGTGGCGTGATAGTGTATCCCACCGACACCATCTGGGGGATAGGCTGCGACGCTACCAATGCGGAGGCGGTGAAGAAGGTGTATGAGATAAAGCGACGTGAGGATAGTAAGGCGCTGATCTGTTTGGTGGACAGTGCCGACCGTGCGCAGCGCTATGTGCGGGAGATTCCTGCGGTGGGATTCGACATGATGGACTTGACGACCACGCCTCTCACCATCATCTTTGATCAGGGTAAGAACCTGGCTAAGAACCTCTTGGCCGAGGATGGAAGCATCGCTCTGCGTGTGACGGCAGAGGAGTTTAGCCACGAACTTTGTTATCGCTTGCAGAAGCCGTTGGTATCGACCTCTGCCAATATAAGCGGTGAGCCTTCGCCGCGCAATTTCTCCGAGATTAGCCGGGAGGTGCTGGAGGCTGCGGACTACGTGGTGGACTGGCGCCGGCAGGAGAAGGAGAAGTGCAAACCTTCCGGCATCGTGAAACTTGGTGCGAACGGAGAGGTGAAAATCATTCGACAGTAGATAATCAAATCCCCAACATCACTAACCGAAAAACCGTATGGACGAGGAACTTATAAATGGAAGAAAGTCGCTTTTCGAACGACTGTTGCAATGGCGCGAACAACACCTGAGTCCGCACCAATTTCTGCTGTTACTGAGTTTTTTGGTAGGTCTGGGAGCTGCGGTGGCGGGGTTGATTCTGAAGTATCTGATTAAACAGATTGAGGAGATACTCACGGAGAAACTGGATGTGACGCAGGGCAACTGGCAATATTTGGTGTATCCGGTCATAGGTATCTACATCACGAGTCTGTTTATTCACTACATCGTGCGCGATAACATAGGTCACGGTATCACTCGAATCCTTTATGCTATCTCGCGCAATAAGAGCCGAATACGTGCTCACAACATGTGGACGAGTGTCGTGGCCAGTGCCATCACCATCGGGTTTGGCGGTTCCGTGGGAGCGGAGGCGCCGATTGTGCTGACGGGTTCTGCCATAGGTAGTAATCTGGGACAGAGATTCCGATTGGACCACCGCACCATGATGTTGCTGGTGGGTTGCGGTGCTGCGGGGGCCGTGGCGGGTATCTTTAAGGCGCCGATAGCGGGACTGGTGTTTGTGCTGGAGGTGCTGATGATTGACTTGACCATGGCATCGCTGTTGCCGTTGTTGGTGTCGTGTGTCACGGCTACGGCGGTCACATATATCTTCTCCGGCATGGAGGCTACTTTCTATTTTCGTTTGGAGAATGCCTTTGTGGTGGAGCGTATTCCCAGCAGTATCTTGTTGGGTATCGTTTGCGGATTGACTTCTCTCTATTTCACCCGTGTGATGATGTGGTTTGAGGGTGTCTTCGGAAAGATTAAGGGGCGTTATAAGAAGTTTGCCTTGGGGGGTACGGTGCTGAGTGTTCTCATCTTCCTCTTTCCACCGCTCTACGGTGAGGGGTACGAGACCATCGAACTGTTGCTGAACGGCGAGGATATGTCGCAGTGGGGGGAGGTCATGAATCACTCTCTCTTCTATGGTCACTCCAACTTATTCCTGGTTTACCTCCTCTTCGTTATCTTGATGAAGGTGTTCGCGAGTACGGCTACCTGTGGGGGTGGCGGTTGTGGCGGTACCTTTGCACCGAGTCTTTTCTTGGGTTGTGTCACCGGTTTTGTGTTTGCGCGTGTGTGGAACGAAACGGGTGCATTGGGCGTTACCATTCCCGAGACCAACTATTCGTTGTTGGGCATGTGCGGACTGATGAGTGGTGTGATGCACGCTCCCTTGACCGGTATTTTCTTGGTGGCGGAGTTGACGGGAGGTTATGACCTCTTCATGCCGTTGATGATTGTGTCGGCGTTCTCTTATCTTACCATCTATCCGTTTGAACCTTACAGCATTTATACCATGCGTTTGGCCAAGAAGGGACAGTTGGTGACACACCACAAGGATCAAGCTATTCTTACGTTGATGAACCTGGATTCGGTGATTGACAAGAAGGTGGGTAGAGTGGATCCGGAGATGGATTTGGGTAAGATTATCGGTATTATTGCCAACAATCGTACCTATGTGTTCCCGGTGGTGAACGGCGATGGTACGCAGGTGGGTATCATCTTGCTGGACGACTTGCGTAGGGTGATGTTCCGTCAGGAGCTTTACCACGAGATAAAGGCGAAGGATTTGATGAAACCGGTGCCTGCTACGGTGACTACTGCCGACAATATGGAGGTGGTGATGAAGCGTTTCGACGATACCAAGGCTCGATATCTTTCGGTGTTGGATGAGAACAGTAAGTTTATCGGGATTGTTTCAAAGAATAAACTCTATGCTGCTTATCGCCAGACCATGGTGGATATGTCGGAGGAGTAAAAATACAGAATAGAAATGAAGAAGGAAGATTTACGAATCGTATATATGGGTACGCCGGATTTCGCGGTGGAACCTCTCAAGCAGTTGGTGGAACATGGGTTTAATGTGGTGGGTGTCATCACGATGCCTGATAAACCGATGGGTCGTCATCAGAATACCTTGCAGCCGAGTGCGGTGAAGCAGTATGCGGTGACGCAGGGGTTGCGTATCTTGCAGCCGGAGAAGTTGAAGGATGAGGGTTTTGTGGAGGAGTTGCGCGGTTTGAAGGCTGACTTGCAGATTGTGGTGGCTTTCCGCATGTTGCCGCAGGTGGTGTGGCAGATGCCGCGACTGGGTACCTTCAATCTGCATGCTTCGTTGTTGCCTCGTTATCGTGGTGCAGCGCCCATCAACTGGGCGATTATCAACGGCGACAAGGAGACGGGTATCACTACGTTTTTCTTGAAGCATGAGATAGATACGGGTGAGGTCATCCAGCAGGTTCGTGTGCCGATTGAGGAGACGGACAATGTGGAGGCTGTGCACGATAAGTTGATGTATAAGGGGGGTGAGTTGGTTCTGGAAACGGTAGAGAATATTCTGAAGGACAATGTTCATCCCATTCCGCAGGAGGAGATGATGCAGGGGGAGGAGGATTTGCTTCCGGCTCCCAAGATATTCAAAGAGACGTGTCGTATCAATTGGAATCAGTCTACGAAGCGGGTGTATGATTTTGTGCGTGGTTTGTCGCCTTATCCTGCTGCCTGGACGGAGATGCAGGGTGCCAATGGTGCGGTTACGGGTTTGAAGATTTATCAAACGGAGCTTCCGCAGTTGTTTACGGTTGCGGAGTTGGGTGCGGGGATTGTTCCGGGCACTGTGGTGACGGATGGTAAGAGTGTGTTTAAGGTTGCTACGCAGGATGGTTGGGTTCTCCTCCGGGAGTTGCAGTTGAACGGTAAAAAACGCATGAAGGTGGCGGACTTTTTACGCGGTTTGCATCATGCGGATGAATTGAAAATGATATAAAGTACTCAAGTTTCGG
>CAYSOK010000081.1:0-7318 GCA_964432645.1 uncultured Bacteroidaceae bacterium
GAAAGTACAAGCGTATCCGTTACAAGGGTATCGTTTGTGACCGTTGTGGTGTGGAAGTGACCGAAAAGAAGGTACGTCGCGAGCGTACAGGTCGCATCCAGTTGGTAGTGCCTGTAGCACACATCTGGTACTTCCGTTCACTGCCCAACAAGATTGGTTATCTGTTGGGTATCCCAACCAAGAAGTTGGACTCCATTATATATTATGAGCGCTACGTCGTCATTCAGCCGGGTATCGTCAAGGAGCACGGCGAGGAACCGTTGCAGGCACTCGACCTCTTGACCGAGGAGGAGTATCTCGACATCGTAGACTCCCTCCCGAGAGAGAACGAACTGTTGGAAGATACCGACCCCAACAAGTTCATCGCCAAGATGGGAGCCGAGGCCATCTACGACCTCTTGTTGCGCGTTGACCTGGACTCCCTGTCCTATCAGTTGCGTGACCAAGCCAACTCCGACAACTCACAGCAGCGTAAGAACGAGGCACTGAAGCGTCTTCAGGTAGTAGAAGCCTTCCGCTCCAGCCGCGGCAAGAACCGTCCGGAATGGATGATTATGCGCACCATCCCCGTAACTCCCCCGGAGTTGCGTCCGTTGGTACCGCTGGACGGTGGACGTTTTGCCACCTCCGACTTGAACGACCTCTATCGTCGTGTCATCATTCGTAACAACCGTCTGAAGCGACTGCTCGAAATCAAGGCACCGGAAGTGATTCTCCGTAACGAGAAACGTATGTTGCAGGAAGCCGTAGACAGCCTCTTCGACAACTCCCGCAAGAGCAGCGCCGTGAAGACCGACGCCAACCGCGCCCTCAAGTCTCTCTCCGATGCACTGAAGGGTAAGCAAGGACGTTTCCGTCAGAACCTGTTGGGTAAGCGTGTTGACTACTCAGCCCGTTCCGTAATCGTCGTAGGTCCGGAGTTGAAGATGGGCGAGTGCGGTCTGCCTAAGTTGATGGCAGCCGAACTGTACAAACCGTTCATTATTCGTAAACTCATCGAGCGCGGTATCGTCAAGACCGTGAAGTCTGCAAAGAAGATTGTAGACCGCAAGGATCCCGTCATCTGGGATATTTTGGAGTACGTCATGAAGGGACACCCCGTGTTGTTGAACCGTGCCCCGACCCTGCACCGTCTCGGTATCCAGGCCTTCCAGCCTAAGATGATTGAAGGTAAGGCTATTCAGTTGCACCCGTTGGCATGTACCGCGTTCAACGCCGACTTCGACGGTGACCAGATGGCCGTTCACTTGCCCCTGAGTAATGAAGCTATATTGGAAGCACAGTTGCTGATGCTCCAATCACACAATATTTTGAACCCTGCGAACGGTGCACCTATCACCGTACCTTCACAGGATATGGTGTTGGGTCTGTACTACATCACCAAGCTCCGCCCCGGTGCTATGGGCTCCGGCTTGAAGTTCTACGGACCGGAAGAAGCCATCATCGCCTACAACGAGAAGAAAGTCGACATCCACGCCCCGGTATCCGTTATCGTGAAGGATTTCGACGAGAACGGTGAATTGGTGAAGAAGATGGTAGAAACCTCTGTAGGACGTGTCATTGTCAATGAGATTATCCCGGACGAGGTAGGTTACTTCAACGACATCATCTCCAAGAAGACCCTCCGCAAGATTATTGCCGACGTAATTAAGAATGTGGGTGTGGCAGTAGCCTGCGACTTCCTCGACGGAATTAAGAACCTCGGTTACAAGATGGCATACGACGGCGGTCTGTCCTTCAACTTGGGCGATATCATCATCCCGAAGGAGAAGGAAGAGATTGTGAAGAAGGGTAATGAAGAGATTGACCAGATTATGGCCAACTATAACATGGGTTTCATCACCGACAACGAGCGTTACAACCAGGTAATTGATACATGGACACACGCCAACAACAACCTGAAGGCAACCTTGATGAAGCAGATGAAGGAAGCCGACCAAGGATTCAACGCCGTGTACATGATGTTGGATTCCGGAGCCCGTGGTTCCGGCGACCAGATTGCACAGTTGGCCGGTATGCGTGGATTGATGGCGAAGCCCCAGAAGGCAGGTGCCGACACCCAGCCGATTATTGAGAACCCTATCCTCTCCAACTTTAAGGAAGGTATGAGCGTGTTGGAGTACTTCATCTCCACCCACGGTGCTCGTAAGGGTCTTGCCGATACTGCATTGAAGACAGCCGATGCAGGATACCTGACCCGTCGTTTGGTAGACGTATCTCACGATGTGATTATCACCGAGGAGGATTGCGGCACCCTGCGTGGTCTGGAGTGTACAGCACTTAAGAACGGCGATGAGGTCATCTCTAAGCTCAGCGAGCGTATCTTGGGACGTGTATCCGTTCACGATATCATCCATCCGTTTACCGGAAAACTTATCGTCTCCTCAGGTGAAGAGATAACCGAGGCAATTGCCGACGAGATTGAGAAGTCACCGATTGAGAAGGTAGAGATTCGTTCCGTACTCACCTGTGAGTCTCGCAAGGGCGTATGTATGAAGTGTTACGGACGTAACCTCGCCACCGCCCGCATGGTACAGAAGGGTGAGGCCGTCGGCGTCATCGCAGCACAGTCTATCGGTGAGCCGGGAACACAGTTGACACTGCGTACCTTCCACGCCGGTGGTGTTGCCGGTAATGCGGCAGCCAACGCCTCCATCGTGGCTAAGCACGAGGCAAAACTGGAGTTCGATGAGTTGCGTACCGTAGATCTCCCACAAGAGGGTGAGACCAGCGAGGGCAACATGGTGAAGGTAGTAGTAGGTCGTCTGGCCGAAGTTCGTTTTGTTGACGAGCACACCGGCATCGTACTCTCCACACAGAATATACCGTACGGTTCACTCCTGTATGTAAACGATGGCGACGTAGTAGAGAAGGGCACCATGATTGCCAAGTGGGACCCGTTCAACGCCGTAATCGTAACCGAGAACACCGGTCGCGTACAGTTCGAGGATGTAATAGAAGGTGTTACCTACCGTGTCGAAGCCGATGAAGCAACCGGTTTGCGCGAGATCATCATCACAGAGTCTCGTGACAAGACCAAGGTTCCGGCATGTCACATCCTGGACGAGAACGGAGAATCCATCCGTACATACAACTTCCCGATTGGTGGTCACGTAGCCGTAGAAGACGGACAGTCCGTTAAGGCCGGTGACGTCATCGTGAAGATTCCGCGCAGCACAGCGAAGGCGGGCGATATCACCGGAGGTCTTCCGCGTGTTACCGAGCTCTTCGAGGCACGTAATCCGTCCAACCCGGCTATCGTATCCGAGATTGACGGTGAGGTGACTATGGGTAAGGTAAAACGTGGTAATCGCGAAATCACCGTGACCTCCAAGTTGGGTGACAGAAGATCCTACATGGTGCCACTGTCCAAGCAGATTCTGGTACAAGAGAACGACTTCGTTCGTGCCGGAACCCCGCTGTCCGACGGTGCCATCACCCCGTCCGATATCCTTTCCATCATGGGACCGACCGCCGTACAGGAGTACATCGTAAACGAAGTACAGGATGTCTATCGTCTCCAGGGCGTTATGATCAACGACAAGCACTTTGAGGTGATTGTTCGTCAGATGATGCGCAAGGTACAGATTGACAACCCGGGTGACACCCGCTTCCTGGAACAGCAGATTGTCGACAAACTCGACTTTGCAGAAGAGAACGACCGCATCTGGGGTAAGAAGGTAGTCATCGACGCAGGCGACTCCGAGGTGATGCAAAAGGGTATGATTGTAACCGCACGCAAGCTTCGCGACGAGAACTCACAGCTCAAGCGCCGTGACCTCAAGCTCGTACAAGTACGCGATGCCGTTCCCGCAACATCCACACAGATTTTGCAAGGAATCACCCGTGCAGCCCTCCAGACCAAGAGCTTCATGTCCGCAGCCTCCTTCCAGGAGACCACCAAGGTCCTCAACGAAGCAGCTATTCAGGGCAAGACCGATTACCTCGAGGGTATGAAGGAGAACGTAATCTGCGGTCACCTCATTCCGGCAGGAACCGGACTCCGCGAGTTCGACAAAATCATTGTAGGCAGCAAGGAAGATTACAATCGTATGCAGCAAGCTCATCACCAAGTAACCTCCTTCGAGGACGTACAAGGTGATATATAATACATTATTCATTAACGGGTGTCTGTCATGTGCCACATGGCAGACACCTTTTTTACTAAAAAAATATCATGGCAAAAGAAAATCAGAATCAAAACCCACAATTTCAGATTGAGTTGACACCGGAGGTGGCACAGGGTATCTACGCAAACTTGGCAGTTATCGGACATTCCAAGAGCGAGTTCGTAATCGATTTCGTATCAATGCTTCCGGGACTTCCCAAGGCAAAGGTAAACTCACGTATCATCATGGTACCGGAGCACGCAAAGCGTTTGGCAGCAGCCTTGCAGGACAACATCCGCAAGTATGAGCAGACCTTCGGCACCATCGAGATGCAGCAGCCTGCAGTAGAGGGACCCCGTACCATCGCACCGTTCGATATCGACAAGGGCGAGGCTTAATCCGATGAAATATCTAGCGAATAGGTAAACAACCATACGACCGTTATCCGCAATATGCCGTAACGGTCGTATCCTTTTTCAATTATATAACGCAGTATGAAGTATTTATTGATCTTATTGTTTGCGTGGTGTTCTACCGCTCTTACCGCGCAAAATGAACTCCCGGGCTACACGCAGGCACGTCGTTTTTCGGCAGAAAAACTCAGTACCATGCTCTTCTCCATGAGAGTGATTCCGCACTGGATACCCTCGGACAATCGCTTCTGGTACAACTACATGACACACGAAGGATACAACTGGTACATCGTGGACGCAGCCAAAGGCACCAAGAAGGAACTCTTTGACCGTGTAGCATTAGCAGCACAATTGACAGAAATTACACACGACCCGTATGTGGCAGAACAACTCCCCATCGAAAACCTCCATGTGGAGAAAGACGGAACCTTTACGTTCCAAGTAAAATCATCACAAGACACAAACAAGAAGGATAAGAACGGAAATAAGAAGACCGGAAAAGAAGTCTACTTCTTCTCATACAACACAGATAAAAAGAAACTTACACAGCTGGACAAAGACGAGGCAGACCGATTCCCGGAGTGGGCATCCATCTCCCCGGACGGCAAGACGGTGGTCTATGCCAAGGATCAGAACCTCTATCGCATGTCCCGCGAGGATTACGAAAAGGCCAAAGTGGACGAAAAGGATTCCACCATTGTGGAACATCAGCTCACCACCTTTGGCGTAAAAGATTATGGATTCGGTCAGCCCTATAGCATGCTGAATACCGACACCCTGCTCAACGGTAAGCGCAGAGCTGCCGGAGTGCTGTGGTCTCCCGACTCCAAACACTTCACAACCGTCATTTACGACACCCGTAAGGTGGGTGACCTGTGGGTCATCAACGCCATGGCAAAACCGCGCCCCACACTGGAGAGCTACAAGTATCAGATGCCGGGCGAATCGGAGGCTCCGCAGGAGCATCTCTTCATCTTTGATGCCACAAACGATACTTATAAGGAGATTCGTACTTCCGCCTTCAAAGATCAGACCTTGGATTTGCCTTACCGCCCCATGCCTCATAAGTTGGCTGACCAGTACGAGAACGCATGGCAGTGGTTGGGCGACAACAACTCCTTCTACGTGACCCGTCTGAGCCGTGACCTGCATCGCGTGGATGTCTGCAAGTACACGGTGGGTCAGGACTCTATCGTTCCTATCATAGAGGAGCGCATGAATACCTACATCGAGATTCGTCCGTTGGTGAGCGTCAATAACGGCAAGGAGTTGATTCACTGGAGTGAGCGTACCGGATGGGCGCATCTCTACCTCTACAGCGGCGACGGCAAACTCAAGAACGCCATCACCAGCGGTGACTGGCATGTGCAGAATGTCCTCAAGGTAGACGAGAAGGCACGCGTGGTGTACTTCACCGCCAACGGTCGCAAGTCATCCACCAACTCTCCGAGCGACAACCTCTACAACCCCTACTATCAGCACCTCTACCGCGTAAACTTTGACGGTAGCGGTTTGAAGGAACTCACCAAGGGATACTTCTATCACGACACATACGTGGACGATAACTGCGAGTACTTCCTCGACAACTATTCCCGCGTGAACACCATCCCGCACACCGCCCTTTACACCACCTCCGGTAAGAAGATTATGGATGTGCAGGAGAGCGACTTCTCACAGTTGCTCGAAGCCGGATATCAGTTTCCGGAGCCGTTCAAGGTGAAGGCAGCCGACGGTATGACCGACCTCTACGGTGAAATCTATCGTCCGTTCAATTTCGATTCCACCAAGGTGTATCCGATTATTGACTACGTATATCCGGGTCCTCAGGTGGAGGCTACCAACTACAACTTCACCCGCATGGGCGTTCGCACCGACCGCTTGGCGCAAGCCGGTTTCATTGTTATCAGTGTAGGAAATCGTGGCGGTCATCCCGACCGTTCCAAGTGGTACCACAACTACGGTTACGGCAATCTGCGTGACTATGGATTGGCCGACCAGCGTGCCGCCATTCAGCAGTTGGCAGACCGCTATTCTTACATCGACATCAACCGCGTGGGTATTCACGGACATTCCGGTGGCGGTTTCATGTCAACGGCAGCCATTTTGCAATATCCGGACTTCTTCAAGGTGGCTGTTTCCTGTGCAGGAAACCACGATAATGCCATCTTCAATCGCTGGTGGAGTGAGACGCACCATGGCGTGAAGGAGGTGGTTAACGAGAAGGGCGATACCACGTTTGTGTACAGCATTCCTAACAATCAGGACATAGCGAACCGTCTGAAAGGTCACCTCCTCTTGGTACACGGTGATATAGACAACAATGTACATCCGGGCAATACGATGCGTGTAGTAGACGCATTGATTCGCGCAGGTAAGCGCTTTGATATGCTAATCCTTCCGGAGCAGCGTCATGCGTTTAATAGCGATGTAGACGATTATTTCTACTGGCGTTTGGTAGATTACTTCTCCGAGCATCTCTTGGGGGAGAAGGAGACGTCCATCGATATAAAGAAGTAAATTCCACTAGAGAGATATCCACAGTGTGGGGACGCTCCACAAAGCGTCCCCAACATGGGTGGATATTCTTTTTGTATTCAATACCTTACTCCACCTTTACCACACAATAGCGACTTCCATCGTGCGTATGCAATCTTCTTGCAAACGTAGGCAATACACGGTTGAAATTCTCCATATTTACCCCACACATCTCCGTAGGATGCGCCTTCTTCATCTCCAAGAATACCTCATCCGCCGTGAGATACATGCGTCCTTTCACACTCCGATCCACCTCGCGGA
>CAYSOK010000082.1:0-7210 GCA_964432645.1 uncultured Bacteroidaceae bacterium
CACGAACCGGCTTTTTTGAGGACGTTCCACGAAACGTCCCTACACTGTGGATGGGTCGCTCGTGGATGGGTCGCTCGTGGATGGGTCGCTCGTGGATTATTCCTTTAATATATCTATGGTTCGGCAGATGGCGTCCTCTATGACGTATGCCGGAACAAAACCTATGCTCTGAATCTTCTTATTGTCCAAAATGGAGTATTGAGCAATGGAATATCCTTTGCGCTCCACCTCGTCCGGGAGGTCAAAAACCACCTCCTTATTGCTGTGATTCGCACATATTCTTGCGAAATCCTTCAACTTGATGTTGCATGCATCCACCGAAACATTGTACGCCTCTCCTACCGCACCTTGCAACATGACCGTGAGAATCGCACGTACCGCATCGGTAACATACGTGTAGGAAAAATACTGATTTCCTTCACTCTTCAATACAATATCTTCACCACTCAACGCCTTCAAAATAAATTGAGACGATGCTTTCGAATCCGACAAAAGCATCGTGGGACCGAAAATTCTACTCAAACGTACAATCTTTACCAACGCCGAACGCTCACTAATATACGACTGACACAGTGCTTCACACACGCGCTTCGCTTCCGTATAACAAGAACGCGCTTTCGACAAATCCAAAATGCCCGTATCCCCCTCACGGAAAGGAGCATTGTCTCGACTCGTACCGTAAATCTCCGTACTACTCGTGAACAACACCTCGGCACCACAACGGACCGCCAAGTCCAGAGCATTCTTCGTGCCATCAATGTTCGTCATAATCGTATCTATCGGATAGGTACTGTATGCCCTCGGGTGCGTGTTGCTCGCTCCCGCTACAATATAATCAACCTTCAAGGATGACGGAAAAGGCTCCTTTACATCCTGTTCCAAAAAAGAAAAACGAGCATCGGAAAAATACTCCCCGAGGATGCGCTCCGCCTTCTCACGACTTCTACCTACCGCTATGACACGCACCTCCGACAACGACATCAACACATCTATCAAGTGGTGACCAATCAAGCCCGTAGCACCGGTAATCAAAAAACACTTGCCCTGCAAACGCTCCACACCCGGAACATCCTTGGCACGCTGAATATCCTCCTTATATAATATATTGTTCTTCATATCTTGCCTATTTTTCAAAAGAATGACTCTTGACGTACCCCTTGAAAATCTCCAAATCATCCTGAGTAGTCAACTTAATATTCTTGTCGGAACCTGCCGCAAAATGGAGCGTCACGCCCAGTTCCACCATCATCGTGTTGGTGTAATGCGAACCGTATATGCCTATCTCCTTCTCAAACGCCTCGTGATACTTCTCGTTCAACAAATCATAACGATAGGCTTGAGGCGTGGAGACACGACGCAAGGTCTCCCGAGGAATAAACTGCGTGGTGGTCGTTTCATCCTCCGGATTGACAATAAATATCTGCTCGTTGTAGGGCAGAGAAGTCACCGCATTGCCAAAAGTCTGCGCCTTCAGAATGACATCCGTCAGCACCTCCGCCTCCACCAACGGACGAATGCCGTCGTGTATCACAATAATATCCTCGTCCGCCACCTCGCCTTGGAGATGATACACACCGTTGCGTATGGACTCCTGACCGGTCTTACCGCCCTCTACCATCCACTTCAACTTGGTGATACCGAACTGTTTGGCATACGCCCAAACCACGTTTTCCCAACCTTTGATGCAGACCACCTCTATGGCATCTATTTGAGGATGACGCTGAAAACTCTCCAGCGTATAGATGAGAATCGGTTTATCGTTTACGTTGATAAACTGCTTCGGAATATCCTGTCCCATACGGTTGCCGGAACCTCCGGCGATGATTATTGCGATATTCATGAGTCGTTATTTTTTAGATTTACGTATTTTCTTTAAAGTATGGAAGTAGAGCCAACGAATCACCTTGCCGAGGAGGTTGTAGCGCATGCCGTGGTCTATCAGCGATTGACTCAGGAGGTACTCTATCTCCGGATTTGCATCCACACGGATGCCGCCTATCTTCACCCGGCGCTCCAGGTAGGGACGGTCGTAAGCGTACCAACCGAGGAGTTTGCTCTGCGAAAAGTGGGTGCCTTGCCGGAGTCCCAGGTTACGTACCAGGGTGTGCGTGGGGTGCAGGCAGTAGGCATTGTTGCGATAGAACTGTATCTCCCAACAGATGTCCCACGGGATGGGATTCTTGTCCAACGAGGTGAGACAGCGGAAGTTACCACCCAACTGTATGCGGTTCTCAAACTCCGACGGCAGTCCTGCCAGTGCCTCTTGGCGTGTCTTGTAGTGTACGAAGTGTTGCCAACGGTCCTTCCACGTAGCCCATCCCCATCCCGAGATGTGGTGGGTGAAGTAGGTGTCGCCGTACTCCGGGATGTCCAGAGTCGTAAAACCGGAGACCTGCCACACATCGGGCGTATCCTTATAATAGGTCAGCGCCTCGTTCATGTATGTTAGGAAGTAAGGCGATGTACAGATATCGTCCTCCACCACTATGATGCGGTCGTGCAGACTGAGTACCTGCGCTATTCCTTCGGTGATGTTACGCTCCAAGTAGTAGTTCTCGGGACGTTCTATGATGTGTATTTCGTCGAATCCCTCTATGGTGTGCAGATAGTCACGCAAGGCCTCCACCTTGGGTGCGGCAGCCTCATCCTTGGGGCCGTCGGAGAAAACATAAAGAACGGTATGCTCTGCCCCCTTGTTGCGGAGGAGGTGTTCAACCGTTGTGCGGGTTACGTCAAGTCTGTCGTAAACAAAGAGTGCTATGGGAGCGTATATATCCTTATAGGTATCAAGCATGAAAGCGCAGTATTTCGTTTATAATATTCTGTGTCACAGTGCATCCGGGTACGGGGGATGCGAGGTTGTCGCGGAAGAAGGCTTCGCGAACGGGGCGCATGGGGTCGATGCCTCCCAGCACCACATCGTCTATGAAGTGCTCCACATGGAGCAGGTCTTCGGCGTGATAGTGGGCGGCAAAGGCTTCGGCACCGAGTTTGTTGAGATTGTCTGCATGATGGGCTTTCGCCAAGTAGAGGGCGGGGTTGCCGGTGAGCAGATACTCTGCCGTAAAGGAGGCGCAGTCGTGGATGAGGGCATCGGACTGTAGGAAGAGGTCTATGTAGGTGCCGTCTACCGTACGACGGTTCTCGCGCGTCCATTCTTTATAATAGGCGTCCGTACGCTCCTTGCCCCAACCGGAATAGTTGCAGAGGGAGGTGTAGAGGAGCGGATGGGGTTTGAATACAAAGTCGATGCGGTCGGCGTAGCGACGGGTGAGTTGCAGAAACTTGTCGGCTATGGTGGGGAAGTTGGAGTAACAGAGGGTGCCGCCACTGCCTATGGAGTGGTGGGGAGCCCAGATGATGCACTTGCGATGGGAGGTGCGCAGGAGTCCGTGGGTCTCCAGATATTGTCGTCGCTCGTTGAAGAGGTCGAGCATGACGGAACCTACCAGACGGGTGTTGCTCTTCTTTATGGGGGAGTTGACGAACACATTGGGGGACTCGTAGAACTGCAACCAGGAGAGTTGACCGTAGCGGGTGTTACAGATTTCCGGGGGATTGGCGGTGGGGATGCCGTAGGGTACGTGGATGAAGAGTTTGTCAAAGAACCGGTCGTACTCCATGGGGCGAGGAAGAATACCCAGATAAGGCTTTGTGTAACAAAGTATATCGGGATCCACTTCGCTCCGTATGTCCAACAGTTTGTTGGGGCGTTGGGCATCGTATCCTTTCAGATATTGGTATCCTTTTTCTTGCAGATAGGCTTCCATGCGGGCTTGGTCTGCCAACATGGTGCGCTGTCCGTGTTCGATGCCGCCGCACACCACGATGACGGGGCGGAATCGAGGGTGCTCCAACATGGCGCGATAGAGGGTGTCGCAGCGCCAATAGGCGGGGTGCATGGCAAAGAAGAGGACGGTGATGTGTTCCTTCTTTTCCAGTGCTTTTACCTTTTCGGGGATACTCGCCAGATAGCGGGCATCGGATTTGTCGCGAAAGGGCGACAGTAGGGCGCGATACCCACATTTCACTCGGTACACCCAGCGTCCCAGGGAGGAGGCGCGGAGGCGGTCTATCAGTCGTTCGTCGTTCATCCTTTTCGTCTTCTTTACTCGCTCAGTATCTCAACGGCTTTCTTCATGGCTTCGCTGTCTGCATTGACGATGCGAAGATACTCGGACATATCCCATACGTCGCGGGCGATGAGTCCCTTGAGTTGCAGTCCCAAACGATATTTGGATGCTTCGCGCTCGACATCGTCCTTGGGTTCCACGCCCTGTTCCTTGCCGTTCTTGTAGAGTTGCTCGTAGAGCCCCTCGGGCACTTGATAGTCGCTTTGGAACTTCTCAAAGGTGGGATAGTTCTTTTTGAGGGACTTACGATTCTTGTCCACATAGCGCAAGGTGGTGGAGATGATGCACCCTTTGGCCATCAGATTGCGATGGTAGGGGGTGTAGAGGGTGGTGTCCAGAGGGATGAAATAGTCGGGCATGATGCCGCCACCGCCATAGACCACACGGTGTTCGTGTAGGGTGTAGCACTTGAGGGAGTCGGCAAAGTGTATGCTGTCGGCGTGAGCCAACTCGCCGTTCTTGAGTCGGTTGACTACGTCCTTGGAGTAGCTGTCTTTGTCGCCCTTCTCGTAGGGTTTCTGGATGCAGCGTCCGGAGGGCGTGTAGTAGCGGGCTACGGTGAGTCGTATCATGGAACCGTCGGGCAGGTCGATGGGTCTCTGTACCAATCCCTTGCCAAAGGTGCGGCGTCCGATGACCCATCCTCTGTCGTGGTCTTGTATGGCTCCGGAGACGATTTCGGCTGCCGAGGCGGTGTATTCGTCTACCAATACAGCCACCTTGCCTTCGGTAAAAGCACCGCCGCCTTTGGCGTGATATTCCTGGTGTGCTGCGCTTCTTCCTTCGGTGTAGACAATCATATCACCGGCATGGAGGAATTCGTTGGCCACGTCTACGGCTGCATTGAGGTAGCCGCCGCCGTTCTCTTGCAAGTCGAGGATGAGGTTCTTCATGCCTTGATTGGTGAGTTTCTGCATGGCTTCCACCAGTTCGGTGTGAGTGGTGGCACCAAAGTTGATGATGCGGATGTATCCGATGGTGGGGGTAACCATATAGGTGGCGTCTATGGAATAGACGGGAATCTTGTCGCGGGTGACGGTGAAATAGGAGATGCCGGAGATGCCGCGGCGTACGATACCGAGTTTCACCTTGGTGCCCTTCTTGCCGCGCAGACGGGTCATTATCTCCTCTTTGCTCATCTTGACGCCGGCGATAGCGGTGTCGTTGACGTTCACGATGCGGTCACCAGCCAGGATACCCACCTTCTCGGAGGGGCCGTTGCTGACGGGTTGTATCACCAGGAGGGTGTCTTCTATCATGTTGAACTGCACGCCGATGCCTTCGAAACTACCTTGCAAGGGTTCGTTCATCTGCTTGGTTTCCTTGGCGTTGGAATAGGCAGAGTGTGGGTCCAACTGTTTGAGCATGCCTTCTATGGCGGCTTCCGTCATCTTCTCGTTGCTGACGGAGTCTACGTACAGATTGGAGATGGCCAACTGGGCAAGAATCAACTTGCGGGTAGCGAGGTCCAACTGTGCGAGTGCGGGCAGTGTGAGAAACAGTGCCAGGCACCATGTTATGAGTCTTTTCATATTCATTATTCTTCTTACATTTAAGGTAAATATATGCTTATATCTTTTCCAAAAGCCTGCAGTTCACGCACCATGCCGGAGCTGATGTATGCCAACTCGGGGCGTGCCAACAGGAGGACGGTTTCGAGTCCGGAGAGGCGGCGGTTGATTTCGCCCATCTCGGACTCGTATTCGAAGTCTTTGACGGAGCGTACTCCTTTTATTATAAAGCGTGCGCCGCAGCGGGCAGCTACGTCTACGGTGAGGTCGGTGTAGGTTTCCACACGTACTCGAGGTTCGTTGGCGAAGCAGCGTTCTATGGCTTCCTTGCGCTCCTCCACGGGGAGGGAACTTTGCTTGTGTATGTTGTACCCTATGCACACCACCACCTCGTCAAAGAGTTCGAGTCCGCGGCGTACAATGTCGGCGTGCCCTATGGTGAAGGGGTCGAAACTTCCGGTGAAGAGGGCTATTCTACTCATCTTCGTCTGCTCGGTCCTCCTCTACCACTAGGTTGTCTATGATGAAGTTCTGGCGCTCCATGGTGTTCTTACCCATGTAGTATTCCAGCAGGTCGCTCACTTTGTCGCCCTTATGCAGGGAGACGGGTTCCAGTCGTATGTCTTCGCCTATGAAGCCACGAAACTCATCGGGGGAAATCTCTCCCAAACCTTTGAATCGGGTGATTTCGGGGTCGGGACCCAACTGTTCAATGGCGGCGAGGCGCTCCTCTTCGGAGTAGCAATAGAGAGTGACGAAATCGCTCTTGTCTTTGCGCTTGGTAGCGTCCAACTTCTCCAGACTGCTCTTCTTGATCTTGCTGCGGCGGTTGCGCACACGGAAGAGAGGAGTCTGCAAGATGTAGACATGTCCCTTCTTAATCAAATCGGGGAAGAACTGTAGGAAGAAGGTAATCATGAGCAGACGGATGTGCATGCCGTCCACATCGGCATCGGTTGCCACTATGACCTTATTGTATCGGAGTCCATCGAGTCCGTCCTCTATGTTGAGGGCAGCTTGCAAGAGATTGAATTCTTCGTTTTCGTAGACCACCTTTTTGGTCAACCCGAAGCTGTTCAGAGGTTTACCGCGAAGACTGAAGACGGCTTGAGTATTGACGTCTCGGCTCTTGGTGATGCTTCCGCTTGCGGAGTCTCCCTCGGTGATGAAGATGCTGCTCTCTTCCTGCTTGTCACCCTTGGCATCGTTGAAGTGTACACGACAGTCGCGCAACTTACGGTTGTGTAGGTTGGCTTTCTTGGCACGTTCACGAGCCAACTTAGTGACGCCGGCGATGGCTTTGCGCTCTTTTTCGGAGTCTACCACCTTTTGTATCAACACCTCCGCCACATCCGGATGCTTGTGCAAGTAGTTGTCTAGCTGTTCCTTCAAGAAATCGCCCACAAACTTATCCACACTCACACCGCCATTGGGTTCCATGGTGAGGGAACCCAGTTTGATTTTCGTTTGACTCTCGAAGAGCGGTTCCTCCACATTGAGCGCGATGGCAGCCACCATACCGTTGCGGATGTCACCATACTCAAAGTTCTTACCGGAGAACTCCTT
>CAYSOK010000083.1:0-7119 GCA_964432645.1 uncultured Bacteroidaceae bacterium
ACAGGTAATCGGGAATAAAAGTACACATATATTTGCAAATTCCCACATTCTGTTGTAACTTTGCGGCAATGTTTAATTATAATAAAAAGATGATGAAAGCATTAAAATTAAGTTGCATGGGCGCAGCCATGGCTGCACTCTCTGCGTGTGGCAACGCTCCGGCACAGGCGGAGGACAATACAAGTGCTACACAAAACCCGGTGATAGAGACTATTATGGCACGTCACAGTGTGCGCAAGTATCAAGACAAGGCGGTGGAACGGGAAAAATTACAACAGATAGCCGAGTGTGGTGTCAATGCACCCAACGGAATGAACCGTCAGCCGTGGGAGGTGCGTATAGTGAATAGCGCTGAATACATCAACGGTATTACGGCGGAATTCAAGAAGGAAAATGCGCAGATGGCAGCCGACCCGGACTTCAAGAACATGTTCCGTAACGCTCCGGCGGTTATCTTTATTGCGGCACCCAAGGATGGCTCCGGACAGATTGATTGCGGTCTGATGGGCGAGAACATTATCTTGGCAGCTCAGTCTCTGGGCTTGGGCACGTGCTGTTTGGGAGGACCCATCCACTTCATGAAGACATCGGCTGCGGCAAAACCGTATGTGGAGCGCCTTAATCTGAGCGACGACTATGAGTTGCTATACGCCATCGCTGTGGGATACCCCGACGAAACTCCGGAGACGAAACCTCGCGATACTTCGAAGATTAAGTTCGTGGAATAAAATTAAAAAACAAATAAAAATATGACAAACAACATTACCAACTCATGTCGTAGCATCCTGGCAATGCTTTTCACTCTTCTTACGCTGCCCGTGATGGGTGCGGACGATGAGTATAGCATCGCTATAGGCGGCATCGACTATGTGCTCAATGAGGATGAGACGGCTTCTGTAGAAGGAGCGGAATCTTCCATTAAGATAGAAATACCGGAAACGGTGGTCTATGAAAACAAAACGTATTCCGTGACAACGATTTCCGGCGGTGCTTTCAGCGACTGTACGAGTCTCGAAAGTGTTACAATCCCGAAAACCGTTACATACATCGGTAACTCCGCTTTCCGAGGCTGCACGAGTCTCAATAACATCGTCATTCCGAATTCTGTTACAAGTACCGGATATCAAGTCTTCTTGGGATGTACGAGCCTTACGAGCATCGAAATCCCAAGCTCTATGACAAATATCGCACCCCAAGCTTTCCAAAACTGTACCGGTCTCACGGATGTTAAGATGCCGGGTTCCGTTACCGGTATTGGGGATGAGGCTTTCAAGGATTGTACAAGTCTTACGGGGGTTGAAATTCCGGATTCTGTAACCTATATAGGGGCGTGTGCTTTCGGAGGATGTACCTCCCTCACCCATCTTGGTATAACAGACAACAATCCAAGTTACACTCTAAAAGAGGGCGTATTGTTTAACAAGGAGTTAACAGAACTTATACAATACCTCAGCGCAAAGCAAGATAAGGAATATGTAATACCATCTTCCGTTACTAAAATCGGAGAGGGGGCTTTTCGTGGATGTGCAAACCTCGTTAGCGTTGTGATTCCTACCTCTGTTACCGCTATCGAAAGCGGGGCTTTTTATGGCTGTACAGGTCTCACGGGTGTCGTGATTCCGGAATCCGTTACGGAGATTGAGAAAAGCACTTTTCAGGGCTGTACAAGCCTTGAAAGTGTAGAGATTCCAAGTATCGTTACGTATATCGGAAGTAGTGCTTTTCAGGGTTGTGCCTCTCTTAATACTGTCAAAATTCCGGAAGGTGTAGAGACGATTAAAAATTACACTTTCTATGGTTGCTCAAACCTCAAGGAGGTGGAAATCCCAAGTACTGTTTGGCTTGTTGACTATCAGTCCTTCTATGGATGTACGAACTTAAAAGCCGTAACCTGTAAGGCCGTTAATCCGCCTTATATTATGTTGTCTAGTATCTTTTCTGCCGAGTCGTATGCCAATTGTCAACTCTTTGTTCCCGATGAATCGGTGGATAGTTACAAGAGTTCTCAATATGAATGGTCTAAATTCGAGAATATCAATGCTATCTCGAAATACGTTGCTATAGAATCCCTTAAAGCTTCTTCTGCAATGGATTGTCCTACCGTCTATCATCTTAATGGTACCGTCGTCTCCGGAGATGTTCAATCTCTGTCATCCGGTATCTATATTATAAAAGAAGGTGGTAAGAGCAGAAAGGTTATAATAAGATAACTCAAGTTTCGGACTTGTGAAAACAACAACGAGAGAGCCATCCACGAAACGTCCCTACACTGTGGATGGCTCGCTCGTGTATGGTTTTAAAAAAGCAACCATCCCGCGAGTGCCATGACGAGAAGAATCATGATGCGCTTGATGCGGAAAACCGCAATTGCCGTAAACGTGGCAATGACGAAAAAAATCGACACAATACCATCCCATCGACACCCCGTTGCCAAATATCGATGCAACGGGACATATCCCAGAAAACAAATCATAGCACCCCACCAACCGCAAATGCAAGGAAGCAAAACCGATAACGCTATGGGGCGCAACTTCTCCTGCCACTCCAATTCCGTCAGTGCCTGGAAAACCAAAACCCCGACAATCGGAAGCCAACGAAGCCCCGTGATGTAAGCACCAACGCAAAATAGCAACATCCAAATGACATTTGCCAACTGAAGACGCGCACGTTTGGCTGCACGGTAAAAATAGTAACCGGCGATACCCATGAGACAACACTCCATGCCGCGCCACCACGTGCACTCGGCAAAAGTGCCGTCCAACAAAAGATATATCACCAACGGAACCAATGCCCGTATGGCACCCGTACGTGCCAACTTCAGAAGTATCTTCTTATACTCTATATCCATCTCGATGCAAAATTAATTACTGTTCTTTTTCCGACAATTCCAACCAGCGCATCTCCTTCACCTCCAACTCCTCGTTCAACTGTGCCAGGCGCTTGCTCATGTCGGTAATCTGTTCCACGGAGAGAGTGGCGCTACACATGCTCTCCTCAATCGACTTCTTCTCCTGTTCCATCGCCTCAATCTCCGTAGAAAGAGCTGCGAACTCCTTCTTCTCCATATACGTAAGACGATTTTTCTCCTCGTGCGTGCGACCATCGGTGCGCTGCTTGCCCACCGGCGCAGCAGTCTTCACCTCCTTGGGCGCACTGTTGAGAGCCTCCCGTTCACGGCGTTCCTTCTCCTCCAACCACTCACGATATTGAGAATAGTTGCCGGGGAAATCACGAATATCCCCTTGACCCCGGAACACCAACAAGTGGTCCACCACCTTGTCCATGAAATAACGATCGTGGCTCACCACGATGACACATCCCTTGAAGTTCTGCAGGTACTCCTCCAAGATTTGCAACGTGACGATGTCCAAATCGTTTGTCGGCTCATCCAGCACCAGAAAGTTGGGATTCTGCATCAACACCGTACACAAGTACAATCTGCGACGCTCACCGCCACTCAACTTATACACATAGCTCTGCTGTTCCTGCGGCGTGAACAAGAAATGCTGCAAAAACTGCATGGCACTCAACTTGCGACCACCGCCCAAGTCGATGTACTCCGCATACTTGCGCACCACATCGATAACCTTCGTTTGCTCGTCAAACTGCAAGCCCTCCTGCGAATAGTAACCGAAACGCACCGTTTCGCCCACCACAATCTTTCCGCTGTCCGGCTTCACCAGTCCCAACAACATCTTGATAAACGTAGACTTGCCCGTACCGTTGTTGCCCACGATACCCATCTTCTCGTAGCGAGAGAAATTGTAGTAGAAATCCTTTAAGATGACGCGGTCACCAAACGCCTTGCACAAGTAGTCCGCCTCGAAAATCTTATTTCCGATATACTCTGACTTCACCTCCAGTGTCACCCGGCGGTCCGAAGTGCGCTGCTTCGCCACCTTCTCCAATTCAAAGAACGCCTCCTCGCGATAACGCGCCTTGTGACCACGTGCACACGGCATGCGTCGCATCCAGTCCAACTCCGTGCGATACAGATTGTTGGCACGTGCTATCTCCGACTGTTTGGCATCCACACGCTCTTGACGTTTCTCTAGAAAATACTCATAATTCCCCTTGTAGCTGTACATGCTACAGTTGTCCAACTCCAATATCTCGCTGCATACACGATCCAGGAAGTAACGATCGTGCGTCACCATCAGTAGCGTCAAATTGCTCTTTGCCAAGTAACGCTCCAACCACTCAATCATCTCCAAATCCAAATGGTTGGTAGGCTCGTCCAAAATGAGCAAATCCGGCGCCAAGATCAGTACATTTGCCAGCGCCACACGCTTCAACTGTCCTCCACTCAACTGCCCGATACGCTGATTGAAATCCGTTATCTTGAGTTGACTCAACACCTGCTTCGCCCGCTGTTCGTAGTCCCACGCCTCTTCGCACTCCATACGCTCCATCAACTCCGTCAACCCCGGATGTCCCGGCGTGTTGAGACACGCCTCATACTCCTTGATCAGCGAAGTAGTGGAATTGCCATGATGGAAACACGCCTCCAGTACCGTGAAGTCCTCCGGATACGACGGCGACTGTCGCAAGTAGCCCACACACAAATCCTTACGGTAGACCACCGACCCCGCATCGTACGGTTCATCATCGCACAAGATACTCAAGAGCGTACTCTTGCCCGTGCCGTTTTGCGCAATCAATCCCACACGTTTTCCCTCCGCGATGCCAAAGGAAATATTGTCGAATAACACACGAGCTCCTATAAGTTTGGTAAGACCGTCCACCTGCAGGACGGGTTTGTCAACTGCCATATATTTATATAAATAATGAATAACGAGATGCTAAGTTACTGGAAAAACTCGTAATTGACATGCAAAAATCGGAAAAAAAGCATGTTTCCTTAAAAAAAAAGCGTTATTGTATGGCGTAAACAAAAAAAAGCATTACCTTTGCACCAACTAAAACCGGCATTTATCATCAAGGTGTTTTAAATGGCTCTCCACTCGAGCATGTACGGTCTTGTCGTATTTGTCGGCACCAAGAAAGATTTTTATAATTCAATCACTTCATATTTTTTATGCATATTAGTGAGTTGCAAAGCAAGAGCTTGTCCGAAGTACAAGATATTGCACGCGAAATGGGGATTGAGGTAAACGACTCAATGACACAGATGGATATTATATATAAGATTATCGATATGGAAGCTTATAATATATCCGCCAAGCAAGCCGGTGTACCCAAAAAGCCCCGTACAAGAGTTACCAAGAAGGAAACAAATCGAGTCTACTCCGCCAATAAAGAGAACGGTGAGAACTTCGATGTGAAGAACGGCATGCCCGGTGGTGTGGTCACGGTGCCAACTTCCATCTTTAAATACCCCGAGGAGACCGAAGGATTGCCTTCTAGCAAGAATGCAGGAAAAGAGACCAATCCGGAGGGCGTAGCAGGTCCGGAGAAACGCAAACGCGGAAGACCCCCTATGAGCGCCGAGGCCAAGGCGGCTGCAGCTTTGGAGCGCCAGCAGCGCAAGGAACAACTGAGACGCGAGTGGGCAAAGAGTGTCCCTGAAAGCGAGGATGCGCAACAGTCTACTTTGGAGTTTCAGGAGAACGAAACACCTCTGCCCGCTACCGAGATTCCGGCAGTAGAGACTCCGGTGGAGGAGATGCAAAACGTTGCAGTGGAGGCTCCGGTAATGGAAACTCCCGTAGAGCAGGAGACTCCGGCGGAAACATCCGATGAGGCTCCGGTGGAGACTTCCGTAGAAGAAGCTCAGGGCGAAGAGGCTCCCGCAGCCGCTACCGAGGAGGCAGCACAGCCTGCAGCCGTAAGTGTAGACGATGATGACGAGGACTTCATTATTATAGAAGACCTCCCGATAGAAGACTCATCTACCTATGTAGAAGAGGGTTATATTAACGCCGGTCCAAAGGTGGTGGAGTCTCACGCTCCGGCAGCCGAGGCACCCGCTCCCCATCCTGTGGTAGAAGAAAAAGTATACAACTTTGGTGAGAAGTTGATAGGCGAAGGCGTATTGGAAATTATCCAAGAGGGATACGGATTCCTTCGTTCTTCCGACTACAACTACCTCTCATCTCCCGATGATATCTACGTGTCCAGCGCACAAATCAAGTTGCACGGTTTGAAGACCGGCGATGTGGTAGAAGGTCCCATCCGTCCGCCTAAGGAGGGAGAGAAGTACTTCCCGCTCATCCGCGTCACCAAAATCAATGGACGCAGCGCAGCAGAGGTTCGTGACCGTGTGCCTTTTGAACACCTCACACCGCTCTTCCCCGATGAGAAATTCAAACTCTGTACCGGAAAAGGTGACAGCCTTTCCGTTCGTATCGTAGACCTGGTGGCACCTATCGGAAAAGGACAACGTGCTCTGATTGTGGCACAGCCAAAGACCGGTAAGACCCTTTTGATGAAGGATATAGCAAACGCTATCGCTCGCAATCACCCCGAAGCCTATCTGATGATGCTGTTGATTGATGAACGTCCGGAGGAGGTTACCGATATGGCGCGTTCCGTCAATGCAGAGGTCGTGGCTTCCACCTTCGATGAACCCGCAGAGCGCCATGTGAAGATTGCCGGTATCGTCCTGGAGAAGGCAAAGCGCATGGTAGAGTGTGGCCACGATGTGGTCATCTTCCTCGACTCCATCACCCGTTTGGCACGCGCCTATAACACCGTGTCACCTGCCAGTGGTAAGGTGTTGAGTGGTGGTGTGGATGCCAATGCTCTGCACAAACCCAAGCGTTTCTTCGGTGCCGCTCGTAACATAGAGGGCGGAGGTTCACTCACCATCATCGCTACTGCGTTGATAGATACCGGTAGTAAGATGGACGAAGTCATCTTCGAGGAGTTCAAGGGAACCGGTAACATGGAGTTGCAGTTGGATCGCGCCCTGAGCAACAAGCGTGTATTCCCGGCAGTCAACATCATCGCTTCCAGCACTCGTCGCGACGACCTGTTGTTGGAGAAGACCGTACAGGATCGCATGTGGATACTCCGCAAGTTCCTTGCCGACATGAATCCGCTCGAAGCCATGGAGACTGTCAAGGGTCGCATGGAGAACACGCGCAACAACGAGGAGTTCCTCGCCAGCATGAATTCATAATAATTGGTGTTTCATACTTACTAAAAAGGGATTGC
>CAYSOK010000084.1:0-7118 GCA_964432645.1 uncultured Bacteroidaceae bacterium
TCGCGGACATCCATACGAGCCTCTACGACATTCACTACATAATCGCCGAGTTTTTCGCACTCGTTGATGAGGTCCATATAGGTGGTTCCCGTCACATACGGATACTCATGATTATCCACATCTCGTACGTTCTGACTGCGCAACTGCTTACGGAAATTGTTGATCTCCTTCTCTATATTGAAAGAAATATTTGCATCCATCTGTGCACGACGACCCGTCAACAACTTATTCATCTCCACAAGAGCGGAATTCGTCAACGCCATCATCTGCTTCACATGGTCGTTCAAGATACTCGGGAACGCCTCCTGATCTGCCTTTCTACGAATGGTACGAGCCAAGTTGTAACAGCTGTCGCCGATACTCTCAATCTCACTCACCTCACGCATCATCTGCTGAATCTTCATCTTCGTCTCATAACTCAAACGACCGTCACTCACCTCGTTCAGATAATTACCAATCTCCAACTCCATATTGTCGCTGATAGACTCATACTTCTCAATACGCGTGAACAACTTGGTGAAACTCTCATCCTTAGCGTTCGGCATGTCAAACAACTCACGCACAAAACCAAACATACGCTGCGTACGCTCTGCATAATTGTTGATTTCCTTCTGTGCCTCAAATACAGACAACTCCGCCGTGGTCATCAAACCACCGGAGATAAACTTGAGACGGAACTCCTCGTCCTCCTCCTTGCGTTCGGATGGAATCACCCAACACACAAAACGCTCAATCGGTTTGATAAACCAAATAAGGATGAGCACGTTGCACACATTGAACGCCGTGTGGAACGCAGCCAACACATAGGACAGTTTCGCCGGATCGTGTACATTCTGCGGGTCCACACCCACCATAGCACACACACCGTCCACGAAGTGCGTAAAGACACACAGCACCCAGATAACACCGAAGATGTTAAAGAACATGTGCGCCAATGCCGCCCGACGCGCCTGCGAACTTGCTGTCAGCGCCGCCAAGTTGGAGGTAACCGTCGTACCGATGTTCTCACCCATAACCAACGCGATACCCGGATATATACCCAGCGCACCCGAAGAACACAGAATCATGGTAATCGCCATGACCGCAGCCGAAGACTGCACACACATGGTCAAGATACCACCGATGAGCAAGAACAACAAATAGGTGCCATAGCCCCAGTTACCCGTATTGGTAAAGAACTCCAGTACCGCCGGATTGCTACCCAAATCCATATCGGCAGCATTCTCCTTCAAGGTACCCAGCCCCAAGAACATGAAGCAAAGACCAAAGATAAACTCTCCCAAAGACTTCTTGTTCTTAGAATAAATGAGCGCAATGGCCAATATAAATATAGGATAGACCAGTGCGCTCATTGAAAAGTTAAAACCCGCAGACATAATCCATGCGGTCAGTGTAGTACCGATGTTGGCACCCATAATCACGGAGATGGCTTGCGCCAGCGTGAGGAGGCCCGCATTGACAAAACTGACCGTCATGACGGTTGTCGCTGTAGAGGATTGGATGGATGCGGTGACAAATGCTCCCGTGAGCATGCCCGTAAAACGGTTGGTAGTCATGGCACTCAATACGTGGCGCAGTTGACTACCTGCCATTTTTTGCAGTCCCTCACTCATGACCTTCATACCGTACATGAGCAGAGCCAGGCATCCCAAAAGTTTCAAAATTGCGTAGATAGACATGTTTATTGTCTCATTAAAAATGATAATGTTCAAAATTATAGTGCAAAAATACTACAATTTTGTTATATTACACGTTTCCTACGACTTTTTTTTCGTGTTAAGGCAAAACTTTATCGTTTCCGCCCACTTTTTAAATATAGTAATCGGACATCTCCACCAATCCTGCACGCAGGGCATACTTGGTGGCTTCGTACACATTGTTAACACGCAACTTGCGGAAAATGTTCTTCTTATGTGTGGTGATGGTATGTATACTAGAGATGCGGATAGAGGCGATTTCCTTGACCGTTTTACCCATGGCAATCAATTTGAGAATCTCCTTTTCTGTGGGAGTTAGTTCGTTTTCACCGGCATTGGCATTGTGGGTCTCGCGTTCGGAAAGCAACAGACTCACCACCTGGTGGCACAAATACCGCTCCCCTTTCGCTGTACAGCGGAGCGCCGAGATTATCTCCTCCTCGGAGTTGTCCTTAAGCAAGATGCTGACCTTCGGTTCCGCCCCCAGTCTCCGCACAAACGTGTCGGACAGTTCGGTTGAGAACAGCAGCCAATCCACCTGCCTGAATCGTTCGGTCAGGAGCAGAAACTCTTCCACCCCGGGAATATCGAAGAGCGTATAGTCTAAAACAACGATGCCCGAATTGGCATTTTTCTCCAATTCGGCCGTCAGTTGTTTTCTATCTTCCACTCCTACAATATCCGCCTTATCCTCGAACAACTCTTTGATATAGGCCTCTAGGCCCCGTTTGCTTATTGCTTGATTGTCTGCTATGTAGAAAGTCATGTTTATCATATAAATTTATAAAGGATACTCGTTGAATGCGTACAATACGGTGGAGAGGTATCTTTCTCCGGTATCGGGCAACAGCACCACAATGGTTTTGCCTGCATTTTCGGGCTTACGGGCTTCCTCTATACCCGCCCAGAGAGCGGCTCCGGAGGAGAATCCCACCAACAGTCCTATGCTTCCTGCCAGAAGTCGACTGGTGCGTATGGCATCGTCGTCCTTTACTCGTACTACGCTGTTTACCACACTCGGGTCGTAGACCTTAGGTACAAAGCCTGCACCGATACCCTGTATTCTGTGTGGACCCGCCTTCTCGCCGGAGAGCACGGAGGAGGTGTAAGGCTCCACGGCTATGGTCTTGATGGCGGGGTTGTGTTTCTTCAGTCCGCGGGAGGTTCCCGTGAGTGTACCACCTGTTCCCACGCCGGCGATAAAGATGTCCACCGTACCATCGGTATCGTTCCATATCTCCTGAGCGGTTGTACGCTCGTGCATGGCGGGGTTAGCCGGATTGTCAAACTGTTGCAGTATGATGCTGTTGGGTGTGCTGTCACGCAGTTCTTCGGCTTTCTGTATGGCACCGTTCATTCCGTCTCTTCCTCGTGTAAGAATCACCTCGGCTCCCAGAGAGCGCAACAGATTCTGGCGTTCCACACTCATGGTTTCGGGCATGGTGAGAATCACCTTATATCCCTTAGAAGATGCGACCCACGCCAAACCGATACCCGTGTTGCCACTGGTGGGTTCTATGATGGTGGCACCCGGCTGTATTTTGCCGGATTTTTCCGCATCTTCAATCATGGCAAAAGCGATGCGGTCTTTCACACTTCCACCGGGATTAAACAATTCCGGTTTTACAATCAGTCGAGCTTGCAGGTTTTCTTCCTTCTCTATGCGATGCAACTCCAGGAGCGGAGTGCCGCCGATTAGCTCTGTCAAATCGTTATGTACCTTCATATCTTTTTGTTTTGAGGTTGCAAAGTTAGTTAAAATATGCGAGAATGGGCAGTCTAATGGAGAAGAAAACCTATCTGCGTGTGTATTTTTGTATATTTAAGGGGCTGCGAAGGCCCCCGTATTAACTCTTTGGTGTGAGGTTCAGGGAACGAGAGTTAATCCCGGGGGCACGCAACAAAAAACATATTTCTGTTATGCAATAACGTTCAAGTCCAACTTGGTGACTTCGCCGCCCACGATGCGGTAGGCATTGAGCACCGGCTCTTCGGCTGCCAACGATACGATGAAGTAGAGTATGTTGGGGTCGTAAGCCAAACGTATATCTTCTTGTGACGGACGGGCGGGGGATGCCGGATGACTGTGCCAGTTGGCAATCACCTTCTTGCCGGTTTTGCGGGCGTGGTTGATGGCACCGAACTGCTCCTTCGGGGCGAAGGAGAAGTGTTCGGGACTGGCGTCTACGTTCGTCATTCTATAGTTCTCGTCTATCACCTCGCCGTCGGCACCGAGAAAGTATCCGCAGGACTCGTTGGGGAGTTCTTCGCGGGCTTGTGCCACGATTTGGTCAAAGACTTCTTTCTTTATCTGCATTTTCGTTCCAATTAATGGTTCTTCAAATCACAAGCTGCCTGCTCGTAGTCGATGAGTTCCGTGATGGTGGGGTTCTCGCCGCACAACGGACAGCGACCGTGCTTGTGGGTCTTTATCTTGCGGAAGTTCATGGTCTTGGCATCGAACGTCAGCAATTGGTCGGTGAGCAACTCGCCTACTCCGGTGAGGTATTTCAACACCTCGGCTGCCTGGATGGTTCCCAGCATACCTGCAATAGCGCCCAGGACGCCGGCTTGTGAGCAGGTGGGGACGGCTCCTGCGGGGGGAGGGGTCTTGAACATACAACGGTAGCATGCGGTGCCGGGGAGATGGGTGAAGGTTTGACCTTCAAAACGGAGGATACCTCCGTGTGAAAAAGGTTTTCCTGCCATCACGCACGCATCATTGATTAGGAACTTCACGGGGAAGTTGTCTGTTCCGTCCACCACGAAGTCGTAGTCTTTGATGATGTCCAGTGCGTTGTCCGCCATCAAGAAGTCTTGATAGGTGTTCACCTTGATGCCCGGGTTAATTTTCAGCATCTTCTCCTTGGCAGATTCCACCTTGGGACGATTGATATCGTCCGTGAAGTGAATCACCTGACGCTGCAAGTTACTGATATCTACCACATCGCCGTCTATGATACCGATGGTACCAACACCGGCTGCCGCCAGGTAGAGTGCTACGGGAGAGCCCAATCCGCCGGCGCCTACAACGAGCACCTTACCGTTGCGAATCTTCTCCTGACCCTCTACGCCTACATCCGCCAATAGGATGTGTCGGCTATATCTGTTTAAATCTTCTTCTGTGAAATCAAACATGCTCTTGTCCTCCTCCCATGAAATAAAGGAAATCTATGCTGTCGCCATCCTTCAAGATGGTCTTCTCGTAGTCGGGACGATCGATAAACTCTTCGTTCACCTGTACGGAAACCATTTCGGGTTGCAATACTTTGTTCAGTACTATCAGTTCTGCCACACTCAGAGGCTTCTCTATTTCTTGAGCCTCACCGTTTACTGTAATCTTAGACATATTCTTTTCTGTTTTTTGTGCGATGTTATCGCTGTTTTTTGTTACGGTGCAAAGGTACGGCGAAATTCTCACCCCCGCAATCCTATTATAGTGGTATTTGATATACCACATCTATGGTATAAAAACATAAAGGATGCCTTTCGTGGGGCATCCTTTATTATATTAATAAGGTGTAACGCTTATTTTCGTATCTTAAAGACGGGCATGATGGTATTGGTGTCTTCGGCGGGCAACTCTATGGTGAGTGCTTCGGCGGTGCGGGTGAAGTTTACTTTACCGTAGCCCAGGAGTTCGATGCTCTTGATGTTGGCGGGGTAGAGTTCATTGCCCTTGGCTAGTGCCTTTACGGTCACTCGGCGGTCGGAGGGCCATCCGAGGGCGGTCACGTAGAGGGCTTTGTCGGTCTGGGTGAAGCGTATCTCACGGGCATCGGCCTTGGTATATTGTCCATCGTTGAAGCCTTGGGCGTTGATGGCGATGTCGGCATCGGCGATGGGGCCTTCGCCGAAAATCTTCCAGGGACGTGTTTTCACGATGCTCTCCTTGTTGACCTTCATCCAAGCACCAAATTCCTTGAGGATGGCTATCTCTTTTTCATCGGGGGTGCCGTCGGCACGGAGGGGGACACTGAGGAGCATGTTGCCGTTTTTACTGACGATATCTACGAGCAACTTGGCTACGGTCTTGGCATTCTTGTACCATCCGTTGTTGTAAAATCCGGTATTGTAGTGCCAGTCTCCCAAGCAGTTACAGCACTGCCAAGGGCGCTCCATAATCTTATTGGGAGCACCGCGCTCCACATCCCACACCATGGCTTTCTTCTGCTCATCGCTCAAGATTTTGCCAAAGAGCACGGCTTGATTCTTGCCTTTGTGGGTGGCGATGTTGTGGTTGTAGAAGTGTGTGGCGATTTTGAGTCCGGCGTCACTCAGGGGATAGAAGGGCAACACGGTGACGTCAAAGTACACAAGGTCGGGGTTGTAACGATTGATGGCGTCGAGTGTGCGGTTGTAGAAGTTGGTGACAAACTCGGTGCTGGGTGGGCATGCTCCGTTTTCCCATCCCCACTGGTTGTGGATACCGTTGTTGTCCCAAGTGCGTTCGCTGAAGTCGTGGTCTTGTGCGTAGAGTTTCTGGGGATCAAGTCCTTTCCACCATTTCTCGCTGCCATCGGCATTGGGGGTGTAACCGTCTTCTTTGGTGAGCCAACCGTCGTATTTCACGCCGCGCTTATCGCCTTTTAGGTCGAAGCGACGACTGGGTTCGTACCACACCCAGGCATGGTCGGCATGGAAACTGATGCCGAGAGGGAGTCCTACCTTCTTGGCGGCTCTGGACCATTCACCGAGGATGTCTCGCTTGGGACCAATATTCTGTGAATTCCATTCCTGGTATTGACTGTCCCACAGGTCGAAGTTGTCGTGGTGGTTGCCGAGGGCAAAGAAGTATTCTGCGCCAACTTCCTCTTTGTAAAACTTCAACAGGGCTTCGGGGTCCCAGTTCTCTGCCTTAAAGAGAGGGAGGATATCTTTGAATCCCACTTCACTGGGATGTCCGTAGTGTTCGCGGTGGTAGTTGGCTTTGCCGGACCCCTCCATATAGAGTTCGCGGGCCATCCAGTCGCCGGAGCCTTCCACGCATTGGGGACCCCAGTGTGCCCAGATGCCAAACTTGGCATCGCGAAACCACTCCGGGACTTGATAGGTCTCGAGGGATTCCCAAGTAGGTTGAAACTTCCCCGTTGCCATAGGTTCCTGTGCCTCGGACACGGGGATTTGATACGTTGTTTGTGCATTCGCCGTCATGGTGGCGAGTAACAGTGACAAAGTGAGATACTTTCTTGTTTTCTTCATATTGATATGTTTACTGTTATTTTTTAGATTTCGGATGCAAAAATGCAGTTTTTTTTCGAAAAACGCAAGGTTTTATTCACAAAATCATGACTAAAGAAAGAAATATTCACCAAAAAGTTGTAACTTTGCGGTCGAAAAGAAGCTATTGGTTCTCCCCCACCTTAATTATATATAGAGAGGGTGGATACGGAGCGAAGATGGGAATGCAGTGAGAATCTG
>CAYSOK010000085.1:0-7115 GCA_964432645.1 uncultured Bacteroidaceae bacterium
GAAAACTTGTTCATAATAAGTCTTCCCAGCAAACTTAATATAAGCACAATAACCGTAAGAACCACCGCAGCAGCATACGCCTGGTTTTGCACCTGTTCCTGTGGAGCACTCAACTGGAAAAACACCGCCAAAGGAAGCGTTGCAGCAGGGCGCGTAAGACTGTCCGGAATACTATCGGAGAACCCCGCCGTAAACATCACCCCGGCAGCATCGCCTATGGCTCTTCCTATGGAAAGAAGCGTAGCCGTAGCAATTGCCGGAGCTATCTGACGAACCACCACACCAATGGTCTCCAATCTTGTAGCACCCAAACTAAAACTAGACTCCAACAAATCCGCAGGAATTGTCTTGGCAACCTCGTCCATAGAACGGATGAATATGGGGATGACCAATAACGTAACCACCAAAATACCTCCCAACAAGGATGCGCGCATGCCGAGTGCTACCATGATGGTAAATGCGAAGGCTCCGTAGACTATCGATGGAATACCGAAAAGAACATCGAATCCCAATCGAGCAATGTACCCAAACTTACTGCCCGGTTTTAGATAAACATTCAAGTAAAAAACTACCGGAATACTGACCGCAAGTCCCAACAACGTACTTCCACCCACAATATAAAGCGAACCGACAATTGCGTTGAGAAAACCGCCTTCTCCTCCGATAAAGAATCCACCTCCAGGAAGTTTTGTAATCATATCCCACGTCAAAACCGGGAGACCACGACTCAATATCGTGTAGACCACACTCACTACAAAAAACAGCACTACTGCAATGCTTGCAAACATCAGCAGATAAGCCACACGCTCATCGAAAACCTTCCAAAGCGCATTACGTCTTGCAGCACCCTGCTTTATACGGTCGGCAGAAACCTTTTCTATATCATTCTTTGTCTTATCCATTGCTATACCTTTTTAATCGTTATTCAAGTTACACCTTCTTCTCAATCTTTCTCAACACAATTCGAGAGCAAAGATTGAACACCAACACCACGAAAAAGAGAAGAAACGCCGCCAACATGAGCGCCGACTCATAGAGCGGAACCGACATCATTTCACCATAGCTGTTCGCAATAAGCGCCGGAATCGGGTAACAAGCATCCAAGAGAGATGTAGGAATGATGGGAAGATTTCCGCACACCATCAACACCGCAATCGTCTCCCCCATGGTGCGACTCACCGCCAATACCACCGACGCGATAATCCCGGGAAGCGTTTGGCGCAGAATAACATACTTCGTCGTTTGCCACTTTGTTGCCCCCAGTGCCGTAGACGCCTCGCGGAGAGCCATCGGGACATTGCCGAAAATCTCGATAAAGAGACTCACCAACAACGGAATGATCATCACTCCCAGCACGATACCACCCGCCAGGATGCAATATCCACTACCGGAGATACCCAATGCAGGTGCCACCACATCCGAAATCCAGGGCACCACCAAGAGCGTACCCCATACACCATAAATGACAGAAGGAAGCCCCGCCAGAATATCCAACATAGGGAAAATGTATTTACGTACCGATTTACGAGCATACTCCGTGAGATGTATCGCCATAAAGAGCGACACCGGGAGTGCCAAAAGTACCGCCAAAAGAGTGACCCCCATGGTACCGGTCAAAAAAGGCAGAAAGCCGAACTCCCCCTCCGACGGTCGCCACACCGGAGAGAAAAGAAGTTTGGTGAGTGGTACGGTATGGAGAATCGGAGAGGACTTGGTATAGAGTCCCACCGCCATAGCCACCACCAACAAAAGCGACGTGAAGGTTAAGGTTGCCATCACGTAACTCGCTATTTTATCTTTTAGTAAACGATTGTTCATTTTGTTTTTAGTTGCGTTAAGCCCCTCCGTACATCCGCCTTACCGATGGCAATGTACCCTTGAGCTTCGTTTTCTTGTTGTCCTTGTGTAATAATGTATCGCAGAAATGCCCGAACGGCAGGATTGCGAGGGATACCATCGCTCACGAGATAGAGATAACGTGCAGGAGGGGTCGGGTAGCGTCCATCGGCAATGGCACGAATGAGGCTTTCCTTGTCACGGTAAAAATCCTCGTCGGCATCTATCTTGCCGTTTCCATTCACGTCGATGGGCAGTACCTCGATACCGGGGTTCGGTTTCCCCTCACTATTGAATACATAACCTATATTGTTCATTCCTATTCCGTGAATATCGTGCTGGATGGAGAACGCCACTCCCGGATCGCCATAGACGGCTGTTCCGTTGAGAGACTCCTGTCTGGAGTTCAAATAGGCCGCCCACGTCTCGGCAGCTCCACAAGCATCGCTACGGGTATATACTTTGATGGGCGAAGTTTCACCGTTCCCTGTGATATCGCCCCATCGTTTCGCCTGTCCTGTCACCCAAATATCTATGAACTGTTGACGCGTAGCTCCCTGTTTGCGTAGCGTCTCTATAACCGGGTTCTTGCTGTTGACGGTAGGTACCACAGCATCCTTCGCTACGGCAAAGGTCATAGCGCCCTTTTCCAGTTCCGCGGGATTAAGCTCGCGACTCACCATACCCAAGTCCACCATGTGCGTGAGAGCATCCGTAATACCCTTACCCGCACCACCCGCACAGATATCTATGCGTACACCGGGGTGCAGTTTCTTAAACTCGTCCGCCCATTTGATGGCAAGAGGATAGAGAGCAAAAGCCCCCGAGAGGGAAATTTCCCCCTTGAGGTCATCTTGCTGAGCCGTTGAGCTCTCCTCTTTCATCACCTGCTTGCGGGTGTGGTGATGTGCGACGGCAGCAACCAAAATGATTACCAGTATCGCCAAAAATAGTACCTTTTTTTTCATCGCTGTTTTTGTTTTTTGTTGACAGTGCAAAGGTACGGCGAATCTCCCGTCCGAGCAATACCCCTGATATGGTAAACTGCCATCCCATATATGTGGTATGGCAGTTTACTAACATGAATTATCTCTGATGCAATCCGCACTCTCGATGTTCGGGATTCTCCCACCACCAGCGTCCTGCACGTATGTCCTCGCCGGGTTCAATGGCGCGGGTGCAAGGTTGGCATCCTATGGATGGGAAACCCTTCTTGTGGAGCTTGTTGTAGGGGATGTGGTGCTCGCGTATGTAGTTCCAAACATCCTCTTCGCTCCATGCGATGAGGGGATTTATTTTTACTTTATCGTGCATGCTGTCCCACTCCACGGTCTGCATGTCCTTGCGGGTGACAGACTGTTCGCGGCGCAGTCCGCAAATCCAGGCATCGGTGCCTTGGAAGGCGCGGGCAAGAGGTTCCAACTTGCGCACCTGACAACAGCGGTGACGGCTCTCTATACTGTTGTAGAAGAGATTGATACCCTCCTCCTTTACCATCTTCTGTACCGCCTCGTAGTTTGGAAAGAACACCTCGATATTGATGCCGAACACCTCGTTGGTGCGGTCTATCAAGTTGTAGGTCTCCGGGAAGAGTCGTCCGGTGTCGAGCGTAAAGATACGGGTCGTAGGGTCGGCCTGTACCACCATGTGGGTGAGTACCTGATCCTCTATGCTGAGGCTAGAGGAGAGGGCGATGCGTCCTTTGAACTCCTTTACAAAATAGTTCACAATCTCTTGGGCGGATTTGCCCTCGAACTGTGCATTGAGTGCTTCAATATCTGCCATGGTCTAGCTCCTTTCTTACTTATTACGAATCATGCCGGCACCCATGGTCTCGTTGGTATCCGGGTCGATGAAGATGAGGGAGCCGGTGATGCGGTTCTCCTGATAGTCATCGAAGACGAGCGGGTTGGCGGTGTGGATGGTTATCTCGGCGATGTCGTTCATGTTGAGTGATTCTACGCCCTCTTCCTTCTCCAGAGTATTGATGTTGCGGCGGAAGTTGATGCCGCGAACGATAACGGGAGTCTCGGAGGTCGTCTGGCGCAGGATGTATTTGTTGCGTGGACGCAGCGGAGTCTCGTTGAACCAGCATACAGCGAGAGTGATGTCCTGCTCAATAGCGGGACGTTTTTCGCCAACCTTCACGATGGTGTCACCGCGGCTGATATCGATATCATCGGTGAGTTGCAGGGTGACGCTGAGCGGTGCGGTAGCCTCTTCGAGTTCCTCTGTGGTCTGAGTGATGTGGCTCACGGTGCTCTGTTGACCGGAAGGCAACACCTCGATGCGGTCACCGGGACGAATCACGCCGCCTGCCACACGTCCGGCATAGCCGCGGAAATCGGGGAACTGACTGCTGATGGGGCGAATCACATACTGCACGGGGAAGCGGAACGGCTCCTCTTCGTGTGCTCCCTCCACGGGTACGGTCTCGAGAAATTCCAACAGAGACGGACCGGTGTACCAAGGGGTGCGATCACTCTTGTTCACCACATTGTCGCCATCCTTGGCGCTGATGGGGATAAAGGTTACATTGTTGATATGCAGAGTCTCGGACATCTTGTTGTATGCCTCCTGTATCTCCTTGAAACGTTCTTCGCTGAAGTCCACCAAATCCATCTTGTTGACTGCCACCAAGATGTGAGGGATACCCAGAAGGGATGAGATGTAACTGTGGCGAACGGTCTGTTCCAACACACCGTGTCGGGCATCAATCAAGATGATGCTCAGGTTGGCGGTAGAAGCACCGGTCACCATGTTGCGTGTGTACTGTATGTGTCCCGGAGTGTCGGCTATGATGAACTTACGTTTCGGGGTGGCGAAGTAGCGGTATGCTACATCAATGGTGATTCCCTGTTCGCGTTCCGCTCTCAGTCCGTCGGTGAGCAGTGCCAGGTTGACCTCCTCGTTGCCACGGTTTTTACTAGCCTCCTCTACGGCTTGCAGCTGATCTTCGAAGATGGACTTGCTATCGTACAGCAGTCTACCTATGAGTGTGCTCTTACCATCGTCTACGCTGCCGGCTGTGGAGAAGCGCAGCAACTGCATATCTAAATAACCTCTTGTATCTGACATAATTGTATTCGTTTTTTGTTGTTCTTTTTAGTAGTGTAATCTTTTGGGGATGTGTTTCTTTAGAAGTATCCTGCCTTCTTACGATCCTCCATAGCGGTTTCGGAGCGCTTATCGTCGGCACGTCCGCCGCGTTCGGTGACACGAGTGGAGGCTATTTCCTCAATGATATCGGCTACGGATGCTGCGTGGGACAGGGTGAGTCCTGTGCAGGTGATATCGCCTATGGTGCGGCAGCGTACCTCCTTGGTTACCACCTCTTCGGTAGGTTTGCGTTTGATGGCGGGAAGGGCGGCCAACCACTGTCCGTCGCGCTGGAAGACTTCACGTTGGTGGGTGAAGTAGAGTGACGGCATAGGGATGTTTTCCAACAGGATGTACTGCCATACGTCCATTTCGGTCCAATTGGAGATGGGGAATACGCGGAAGTGTTCGCCCATGTTTTTGCGACCGTTGAAGATGTTCCACAACTCGGGGCGTTGGTTCTTGGGGTTCCACTGTCCGAACTCATCGCGGTGACTAAAGAAACGTTCTTTGGCACGAGCTTTCTCCTCGTCGCGACGGGCGCCGCCGATGGCAGCATCGAACTTATGTTCCTCGAGACTGTCGAGTAGGGTAGTGGTTTGCAGTTTGTTACGACTTGCGTAGTAACCGGTTTCCTCCTTCACGCGTCCTTTGTCTATACTCTCTTGCACGCTACCGATAATCAATTCAGCATTGAGCTTCTTGGCCAAATCATCGCGGTAGTCCAGAGTTTCCTGGAAGTTGTGTCCCGTATCGATGTGTAGCAACGGGAAGGGGATACGTGCCGGATAGAAGGCTTTGTAAGCCAAGTAGGTAATCACGATGGAGTCTTTACCTCCGGAAAAGAGGATGCATGGGTGCTCAAACTGAGCGGCAACCTCGCGCAAAACGTATATAGACTCAGACTCTAATTCTCTGAGGTGTGTAATGGTTTTTTTATCCATGTTGTGTACTTTTATTTGTTTTTTGTTGACGGTGCAAAGGTACGGCGATATTTCGGTACGGGCAATACCCCTGATATGGTAAACCCCATCCCATAAATATGGTATATGGGATTTTCACCTTATATATAATGGGGGTGTCCTCCAAGAAGTGATAGTCATCGTAAAGTCGGCGTAATTTCTCCCGTGCCTCTTCGGATGTTATCTTTTGAACGCTACAACGCTTTTAGCTCAAACGCTTCCGTGAATGGTATCCGAGAATGACTCTCATGATATTTTATCCATGCCGGTTCTTCGTGGCTAATAGCGGAAATTTTACTTGAGCTATAACTCATAAAATGAGAGCAAACTGTGTGAATAATCTTCTTTTCGTTGTCGTTTAAAATAGCATCGTCAGGCATAACGTTTGACAAAAGGACATTTCCTTCGTACTCTCCTATCGGGCGCAGTTCCTGATGAATCTCGTCAAACTGACTGTAAAGTTTCTCCCATCTGTCCGGTACCGGACCAAAATCAATTGCCCGAAATGATAGACCGGTCATAGCGATGCCACGTTGACGATAGGAGAGAAAATCTATATAGAACAACAGTTTGTTCATTTTTGTGCAGAACACTTCACTACACTCCTGTAAAACGGTAAGCATAACGGCTTTTACTCTTTCTAGAGAAATGGGTGAATAACCGTTTTCGGCACCGCGTACCACGCTAAAGATTCTGCGGCATTCATACGCATCAATATGGAATTTGTCCGATTGAGCTATCACCTGCATTACCTTTGATGTTATGGCGTTGTATTCTTTATCTGTGAGCAACTGTCGTGCCGACCCTACTAAATCCAGGAACACCTTAGGATTCATGATAGAACGAATCATACGGCCGTTTGAAACGTTTGGCACTTCTCCGTTTTCATACAATCTCCACTGGTTCATGCCGATGCCCAATATTATCGACATCTTTGCAGCAGAAACGCCATAGCGAACTCGTGTCGCAATAATTTCGTCGGTAAACGGGATGCCATATTTTGCACGATATTGGTTGGTCACCTGCAGAAATCCGGCATCATCGCTTTCGTTTGTAGTGAATTGCTCATTGGTATCTTCGCACACGTATGCTGTGTGTATATACTCATATTTTTCACCACGGAAGTTCCATGTACGAGGCTCGTACACGACCTTCATCTCTTTACCTGTATATGGACTTAACATAGCTATATAATTTTAGTTCTCTTTGAACGGATAA
>CAYSOK010000086.1:0-7016 GCA_964432645.1 uncultured Bacteroidaceae bacterium
GAACCGGCTTTTTTGAGGACGTTCCACGAAACGTCCCTACACTGTGGATGGCTCCCCCTCCTTATTGAATAACCGAAACAGAATTGAGAGCGGAGTGAATCTCCTCCCAACGGTCGGCAAGTTCCTGCATGGAAGACAATACTATGTTTGCCCCTTCGTTGGAGAGAGCCTCATCGGGAATAGGACCGGTATTCACCGCGATGGTAAAAATACCCGCAGCGACCGCCGAACGAACCCCTAAAGGAGCATTCTCCACCACAACCGCCTGGTTGGGACGGAAATTGCCCTTGTGCAATGCCATAAGATAAGGTTCAGGCGAAGGTTTTCCAAACTTAACATCAAAACTCGTTACCATGAGTTCCTTCTGAAACATCTCCGGGAAGTTGTGATTCAAACGATCCAACAACGAATGCTGTCCGCTACCCGTCACCACCATACGCGTGAGGCCGTTCTCCTTCACCTTACACAACACCTCCCATGCTCCCGGCATACGCTCGGCAGTGGGGCAGGACTGAAAGAACTCCGTCTTACGCTTGTAGATGCTATCAATCTCCTCCTGCGTAGCATCACGCTTCCAGTGACGATTGGCCAATATATTTATGGTACCGGCACCCGTACGACCCTCGTGTAGATACGCCTCCTCGGGTGTCATAAACAATCCGAACTCCGTGGCAGCATGACTCCAAGCATAAGCGTGATTCTTCATGGAGTCGAAGAGCACACCGTCCATATCAAAGAGAACGGCTTTGAGACGTATTGCCTCAAAGCCGTTTTTCATTAAGTATTTCTTGATGGATTCCTCTATCATGCCTTACTTCTTGAGTCTTTCCTGAATAGCCTTGCTCTCAGCCTCGTAACCGGGCTTGTTGAGGAGGGCAAACATGTTCTTCTTGTAAGCCTCTACACCGGGCTGGTTGAACGGATTTACCTCCAAAAGCAGACCGCTGATACCGCAAGCCTTCTCGAAGAAGTAAATCACCTGACCCAGATTGTATGCGTCAAGGCGCGGCATGCTGATGCGGATGTTCGGTACACCACCGTCTACGTGTGCAAGTTGAGTACCTAGCTCTGCCATCTTGTTCACCTCGTCTACACGCTTGCCGGCAAGGAAGTTCAAACCGTCCAGGTTCTCCTCATCGCTCGGGAAGAGTACCTTCTTCTCCGGCTGTTCTACGCTGATAACGGTCTCAAAGATGGTGCGCTCACCGTCCTGAATCCACTGACCCATGGAGTGAAGATCGGTGGTGAAGTCTACGGCTGCCGGGAAAATTCCCTTCTTGTCCTTACCCTCGGACTCTCCGTAGAGCTGCTTCCACCATTCGTTCATGTAATGCAGCTTAGGCTGGTAATTTACAAGGATTTCAATCTTCTTACCTTCCTGTGCGTAGAGGGCGTTGCGGCATGCAGCATAGATGGCAGAAGGGTTCTCCTCGAACGGTACGTTGAGGGCTGTTGCCTTCTCCATATCGGCAGCACCGGCTACCAACTGTGCAATGTCAAATCCTGCTACGGCGATGGGCAGCAAACCTACCGGAGTGAGTACGGAGAAACGTCCACCTACATTGTCGGGGATGACGTAGCTCTTGTAACCCTCCTTGTCGGCAGTGGTACGAGCGGCACCCTTCTTAGCATCGGTTACGGCTACGATGACCTTGCGTGCCAACTCCTTGCCCATCTGCTCCTCGCACTGCTTCTTGAGCAAACGGAAGGCGAGAGCTGTCTCGGTAGTGGTACCGGACTTGGAGATATTGATGACACCGAACTTCTTACCCTTGAGGTAGTCGGTGAGTTCTGCCAAATAGTCCTCGCCGATGTTGTTGCCGGCAAAGAGGATGACGGGGTTGTTCTTGTCTTGCAGCAACCACTGGAAGGAGTTGCTGAGTGCCTCGATTACGGCACGAGCGCCCAGATAGCTACCACCGATACCGGCTACTACCACTACCTCGCAGTTTGCACGAAGTACGGCTGCCGTTGCATTGAGGTCGGCGATGAACTCGGGAGTGATGGATGAGGGCAGGTGCAACCAACCCAAGAAATCGTTGCCGGGGCAGGATGCATTCTCGAGAGCCTCCTGTGCCTTGGCTACTTTCTCCTTGTAAGAAGCAACAGCGTCTGCCGGGAGAAACTGCGCTGCTTTTGTGATGTCTAGTGAAATCATATTCAATTCTTTATTTGTTATTACCTTAATCTCTTGTTTAAGTTACCGGAAGGAGTCGGTGAGGAGCTTAATCTCTACCGATGGCGGTATGCGTTCATAGAGGATGTTGTAGACGGCATCCAGAATGGGCATGTTGACGTGTAGGTGACGGTTGATGTCTTTCATACACTTGGTGCCAAAGTATCCTTCGGCAATCATCTCCATCTCTATTTGGGCACTCTTGACGCTGTAGCCCTTTCCAATCATGGTTCCGAACACACGGTTTCGGCTGAAGTTGGAGTAACAGGTCACGAGGAGGTCGCCCAGGTAGACACTGTCACTGGCTTTGCGTCCTTCGAGCGGATGTACGGTGGTGAGGAAGCGCTTCATCTCCTGTATGGCGTTGGCGATGAGTACTGCCTGGAAGTTGTCACCATACTTAAGTCCATTGCAGATACCGGTGGCTATGGCGTACACATTTTTGAGTACGGAGGCGTATTCTATGCCTACCACATCGGTGCTGGTTTTGGTCTTAATGTAGTCGCTCGTGATGAGGTCGGCAAAGTATTCCGCCTTTTGCTCGTTGGCGCAACCTACGGTTAGGTAGGTGAGTCGTCCGAGGGCCACCTCTTCGGCATGGGACGGTCCGGCCAGGACGGCCAGGTTGTCGTAGGAAACATTATATATATGGTGGAAGTAATCGCTCACCACCATGTTCTCGTCCGGTACGATACCCTTAATAGCCGTTATAATGAACTTATCCTTAAGCTTTACCTTCACTTTGTTTAAGTGATTCTTCAAGTAAGGAGACGGGGTTACCCAGAGCAGGGTGTCCGCTTGTTCTATCACCTTATTGATATCGGTGCAGAACTGTATTCGGTTCACATCGAAATGTACGCTCGTCAGGTAGGCAGGATTATGTCCCAGTCGTTTGAAGTCCTCTATGCGGTCTTCACGACGGATGTACCAGATGATGCTATCGCAACATTCCAGCATGATTTTGGCTATGGCTGTCGCCCAACTGCCTCCACCCAATACGGCTACTTTTCCGCAACTATCCATTGCTTGGTGTTAATTGATTTTTTCTACCCAGTCCTTTATCTCGTCTACCGAGGGCTTGGCTATTTCCAATTTGTATTTCTTGAGAATTTCTCCTACTTGCTGTTGTATCTTCTGTGGGTTGCCGCCGGCGAGGTCGCTTACGCGGTTGTAACCCACCTTCTGGAGTACGGGTACGAGGTCGGCGGGGATGCCTACGGCTACATACTGCTCTGCCTTGTCCTTAATCACCTTCTTCTCGGGACGCATCTGTGGGAAGAAGAGTACCTCTTGGATGGTGGTCTGTCCGGTCATCAACATGACCAAACGGTCGATACCGATACCGATACCGGAAGTGGGGGGCATGCCGTACTGGAGGGCACGGAGGAAGTCTTGGTCGATGAACATCGCTTCGTCGTCGCCCTTCTCACTGAGTCGCAATTGATCTTGGAAGCGCTCTTCCTGGTCGAGGGGGTCGTTGAGCTCGGAGTAGGCGTTAGCCAGCTCTTTACCGTTGACCATCAACTCGAAACGCTCGGTGAGCGCCGGGTTGCTACGGTGCTTCTTGGTGAGCGGTGACATCTCTACGGGGTAGTCGGTGATGAAGGTGGGCTGTATGTAGGTGCCCTCGCAGAACTCGCCGAAGATTTCATCGATGAGTTTTCCTTTACCCATGGTGTCGTCTATCTCCATATTGAGTGCCTTGCATATTTCACGGATTTCCTCTTCGCTCTTGCCGTTGAGGTCGTATCCGGTCTTTTCCTTGATGGCATCGAGGATGGGGAGACGGCGGTAGGGGGCTTTGAAGCTGATGGTCTTACCGTCTATCTCGGTTTCGCTCTTGCCGTTGACGGCGATGCAGATCTTCTCCAACAGTTGTTCGGTGAAGCTCATCATCCAGTTGTAGTCTTTGTACTGTACGTAGAGCTCCATGCAGGTGAACTCGGGGTTGTGGTTCTTGTCCATACCCTCGTTGCGGAAGTTTTTACCTATTTCATACACACCTTCGAAACCGCCCACGATGAGTCGTTTCAGGTACAACTCGGTAGCGATACGACAATAGAGGTCTATATCGAGTGAGTTGTGGTGGGTGATGAAGGGACGTGCACTGGCACCTCCGGGGATGGATTGCAGAATCGGGGTTTCCACCTCGGTGTATCCTGCCTCGTCGAGTACGTTGCGCATGGTCTTAATCACCTTGCTGCGCTTAAGGAAGGTTTCCTTGACGCCGCTGTTTACAATCAGGTCTACGTAACGCTGACGGAAACGCAATTCGGGGTCGTCGAACGAGTCATATACCTGTCCCTCTTTCTCCTTCACTACCGGCAGTGGCTTAATGCTCTTTGCCAGTACGGTAAGTTCCTGAGCGTGAACGCTGATTTCGCCTGTTTGTGTGCGGAATACGAATCCCTTGATACCAACGAAGTCGCCCAGGTCGAGCAGTTTCTTGAAGACCACATTGTAGAGTTCCTTGTTCTCCTCCGGGCATATGTCGTCACGGGTGATGTACACCTGGATACGACCCTTGCTGTCCTGGAGCTCTATGAAGCTGGCTTTGCCCATGACGCGGCGGCTCATCATACGTCCGGCTATGCAGACTTTTTTTGCCTCTTCGCCGTCGACAAAGTTGGCGAGAATATCGGTTGAGAATGCGTCTGTCGGATATTCTGCTGCGGGATAGGGGTCAATGCCCATATTACGTAGTTCCTTGAGATTATTCTGTCTGTTAATCTCTTGTTCGCTGAGTTCTAAAATGTTCATTGTATCTGAAATTCTTTTATATAATCTTATTTGGGAGACAAAAGTACAAAAAAAAGCGGTATGTTCCAATATTTTTCTATACTTTGTGTGTTGTTTACACTATTTTCGCTTCGCTCGCTTTTATTCGTATTGCTCTTCATCGTCCTCTTTTTGAGGGATGCAGAGTTTGCGTAGGTCGTACATGGTGCCGTTGTAGATGTTCAAATCTACGTAGCCTTTTATGCCTTGCACTTTGCCGCAGTCGGTGTGTTGCCAAAACTTCCAGGGACCGGTGTAGGTGAGGGTGTCTACGTAGTAGTGGGCTATCCAGTAGGGGTAGTCGTTGAATACGGAGTCGTTGAGGTACGACATCTTAAATTTGTATCCGGTGTAGATGATGGGTTTTACACCGTATTTCTTTTCCACCACATCGAGCCAGGTTTTTATGTCTTGCTGAAACTTCTTGAGGGGACTTCCGTCGTATTTCTCTACGTCGAGTACGGGAGGGAGGTCGCCGGGTTCCAGGTGTACTTGTTTCAGGAAGTAGTTGGCTTGTTGACGGGCGGGCACGGAGGGTACATAGAAGTGGTAGGCTCCGCGTATGATATCGTTTTCACGGGCTTGATAGAAGTTGTCGTTGAAGTTCTCGTCCATAATCGTAATGCCTTCGGTCGCCTTGATGATGACAAACGATACGGGGGAGCCTTCGATGGTGGCGTTGCGTACGCGTTCCCAGTCTATATCTTCTTGATAGTGAGAGATGTCGATGCCACGAATTTCGAATCCGTCCGGTCCGTTTACTTCGCCGTAGAGTGCTTTCCAACGGATGGAGTAGGGGGATACGAAGAAATAGTAGAACACAAAGATGTATGCTCCGGCGCACAGTACGCCTCCTATCCACATGGCCCATGCCGGAATCTTCTTGAAGATGTTCCACCAGTGTCCTTCCTGCGATTTGCGTTTCTTGCTTTTGCGGGGTTTGGCAGAGGTACGTGGGGTGTGCTCCGTGCGGACTTTCTTTTCCGTGCGGGTGCCTTTTGTGCTGTTGTCGGACGTTGTCTTTTTCAATGTGTTCTGTTAGGATTGAAAATCAAGTAAATAGAGAGGTGCATCTTTGCAGACACACCTCTCGAAGTATTTGAAAAATAATCAGCTTATTTTCCTTGCTCCAAGTTCAAAGTCTTGGTGGGTTGGTCGCAAACCTCGGTTGGACCCCAGTACTGGATAGGACCCGGGTAAACGTAAGAGGTGTAGCGAGCCCATGCGTCGCGCTTGGAAGCGAAGTACTTGAATGGAGCACCGTCGAGCTCTACGAGAGCCTTACGGATAACCGGCTTCATCTTACCGTTACGCTTCTCCATGTTCATCATCATGGTGATAGGCACACCGCCGGCAATCCACTCTGCTGCAGGAGCTGTGGTGTTCTTAACGATGGACATGTAACCGGTCTTGCCGGATGCAATCAGACGGGTTGCGTTGTAACCCAGGCTGTAGCAGTAGTCAGCATCGTAGTTGGACGGAGCGGCGCAACGACCTTCGTAGCCGAAGAAGTGGTGCTGTGCAGCAAATTTACCGCTGAACTTACCTGCTTTCTTCATCTTCTCCAACTTGTTGGCAACCATGGTAGAGAGCAACTTCTCGGTCTCGATGAGAGAAACCTGTACGTTTCCGTGCGGGTCGCGGTCGAGAGCCAACTGACGAGCTACGCCGGTAGGCAGAGAGTTGAATACCTTGAGGTTGTCCTCGGAGATGTGCTCCTTAACGAAGTCAATCTGCTCGCTGCGGCTTACCTCCTTAGCTTCCGGAGTGGCAAGTACATCGTTCAACTCGGCAATCAGTTTCTTGATGGCCGGGATAAACTCGATCAAACCTTCCGGAATAAGTACGGTACCGTAGTTGTTACCATCGTCAGCACGGCGTGCTACGATTTCTGCGATGTAGGTTACAACATCGTCAAGAGACATCTGCTTAGCCTCAACCTCCTCACTAACGAGGCAGATGTTCGGCTGGCACTGGAGTGCGCACTCCAAAGCGATGTGAGATGCGGAACGACCCATCAACTTGATGAAGTGCCAGTACTTACGTGCTGAGTTACAGTCGC
>CAYSOK010000087.1:0-6918 GCA_964432645.1 uncultured Bacteroidaceae bacterium
GCAGTGTTCCAAGGTTTCGAGCTTGTGGTGTGTGAGGAGGTGGAGTAAATCGTTGCTCGAATACACCCACAAGCGAGCCATCCACGAAACGTCCCTACACTGTGGATGGCTCGCTCGTTATAAACAAAAAAATCGGAACACATCACGCGCTCCGATATACTAACATCAACTTTTTGAAAAAAAAAAGAGCCGAAAACGGGACTCGAACCCGTGACCCTCTCATTACGAATGAGATGCTCTACCAACTGAGCCATTTCGGCAAACCCTCTCCAGCCCACTGTCGGACTTTTCGGGTGCAAAATTAAGAACTTTTTTTCAATACGCCAACAAAAATAGCGATAAAGTTGAAAATTTTTCGCATTTCGCTTTCCGCTTACAAATAATTTGCCTATTTTTGAACCTGCAAAAGGAACAAATAAAGAAATATAAGATAGAGATGAAAACAAAAACGTATCTCCTCGGAGTAGCAATGCTGCTCATGGGCGGTAAACTCTCCGCCCAAACCGATGTCACGGCTCAGTATCTCTCGAACCCCTCGTTCGAAGACGATGCCACCACGTGTACCTCCACCAATCGAGTGACCAATAGCGCCGACGGACTGCGCGGATGGACCACCACACAACTCACCGGATGGACACTCACCACCGGAGGCGTCACATCACTCCTCGTTACCGAGGACTGCTACACCGATAACAACTTCGGTAAAGCCGGGAAGATGTCCGACGGAACCTACGCCTATTACTTGAGACAAGGATGGAGCACCGGTACCAGTACCCTGAGCCAAACCCTCGCCCAACTGCCCGAGGGAACCTATAAACTCGTGGTACACCAAAAGACCGGATACGCCAATTCCGCCAACTCCGCACTCACCCTAAAACTCAGCGGAGCCACCGTCAACACCTCCGGTACCATCGCCTTTTCCGCCGGTTCCACCGGATGTATGACCGATAACGGATGGACCGCATCCTCCGTCTACTTCGATGTGAAAGATGCCCAAGACGTCACCCTCACCCTCACCGTCAACTGGCTGAGCGGAGGCTCCTGCATACTCTTGGACGATATACAACTGATACAATATCCCCTGGGATATACCGAACCCAAAGAGCCCGAAATCTCCGGTGAAACCGAAGACAAAGTCTCCTCCTACACCGAAGGCGTTATCACCGGCACTTTCGTAGACGAAAGCACGATGAAATCGGACCTTTTGCAGATGCTCGCCAATTTTATGACCTACTGCAAGAACGACTTCCAAGACTGTGTCGCCACCAATAGTGTAGACGAAGTCTGCGGTGCCTTTAAGGGCGAAAACACCATGGGCAACAACGAACAAGGAGTGCGCCCCAATGCCGACCTCTCCATGATTTGCGCCTTCCTCGCCAAATACGGCAAAGGCAAAGTCAACCTCCCCACCGGCATCACCTGGGACGACGTGGAGACCCTCGCCATGAAGAGCCTCGTCTTTGCCTACTCCACCCATAAAGCCAACAAACTGAAGGTATGCTCCGGCGGCAACTATTGGGGCTCCACCTCCACGAACGACTACGTATGGGAAAGCTCCCTCTGGGCCATGAGCGTATGCTACAGCGCCTTCTTCCAGTGGGATAAGTTGACCGAAGCACAGAAAGGCTACATCTACAACCTTGTAAAAGCCGAGTGCAACTACGAACTCTATCGCACCATCCCCACCGGATACGTAGGCGATACCAAAGCCGAAGAAAACGGATGGGAAACCAATATCCTCGCCTGTGCCCTCGGACTCTTCCCCGACGATGCTCTTGCACCCGAATGGTTTGACCGTCTGCGCGCCTTCGCCATCAACTGCTATTCCCATCCCACCGATGCTGTCGATGCCACCGTCATAGACCCCGACTACGACAACACCACGGTGAAATCGCTCTATAAAGGACAAAACCTCTACAAAGACTACACCCTGCAGAACCACAACCTCTTCCACACCTCCTACCAAAACGTAGTGATGCAGGAGTTGGGCGAGAGTATGTTGGCACTCAAGATGTTCCAGCAGGGACTCAAGGGCGAAGAGAAGTGGAAAACCAACGCCCTGATGCACAACAACCAGAAGGTGATGGACAAGGTGCTCAATGAACTCGCTCTGGCCGACGGCGAACTCGCCATGCCCAACGGCAACGACTGGAGTCTCTTCCTCTACGACCAAATCACCAGCTACTCCACCATGGCCTGCTTCCTTGCCGACCCCAATGCACTCCTCCTGGAGAACCTGGCATACAAGTACATACAAGCCCGCCAGAAGACCACCACAGACGGCTCCTGGTTGCTACGTGCCGATGTCGGTGCCCGCAGAATGGGCGTAGAAGCACACCGCGTCATGATGACCTGGTTGATGCACGAGATGGCTTCCACTGCCAATCTCCAACCCACCGAGTGGGAAGACTTCCGCGCAGCACATGCCGAAGCAAAGATCTTTGACTGCCAGAACATCGTTCGCGCCAACACCAAAGACCGCTTCACCTGCTTCTCCTGGAGCACCGGACTGAGCAGTTATACCGGATATTTTGCGCAGAACTGCCCCGATAAGAACAAAATCATCGTCCCTTACCGTGCCAACAATACGGGTAACCTGCTGGGTTGGTACACCGTGAGCGGCAAGAGCACCAACGCCACCCCTGTGGTTTCCGGCAACTATGAACTCAAGGGTAGCGGATATGTGATGAACGGTTCTCTCAAGACCAACGATGAGGCCCTCACCCAGTGCTTCGCCTTCTACAGCACCCCCGGCAACGCCTTCATCTATATAGACTACGTACGCGCCAACACCGCAGCCACCATTACCGGAGCACGCGGTGGACTCCTCGCCATCAGTACCGATGAACTGACCAAGACACAGCGTACACTCTATCACGAGAACGGTCGATTCCAAGGCAACGGAAGTACACTGAAGGAGTTTGAAACCTCTTGGGTCAATATAGACAATGAAATAGGAGTAGTAGCCCCCGGACAAGCCACCATGGCCTTCGGTGACCGCGGCGCCAATAACTCCATCTACACCTCCAAGCTCTACCCCCTCTACAGCGGCGTATCGCGCAGTGTGAAGGTAGGGGAGATAGACCGCCGCAGCCTTATCTACTACAGCAGTATCTCGGCAGATGCCACGCAGCAGTTTGCGCAGAGTGCCATCGCCCTGAAGGATTCTCTGCCCACGGGATGGAACGGTGTGATAGCTCAAGACCCCGACGGCACCCGTTATCTGTTGGTTTCCAACTTCTACGGCGCGAAGACCGCCACGATGAATGTGCCGACAGTGGAGGAGGGAACTCCCGTGCTCTCGGTTCCTACGACCGTGACGGACAGTGTCTCTACCGCGACGTTTAGTTTGACACGCAATCACAGTGTAGGCGATGCTCTGCATGTGTATATCACGAGCGGTGAGATTGTGGCACAGCAAGCCACCGACTCCCTCTCCGCTTACCTTACGAACACCGGTTCAAGTAAGGTCACGGTAGGGGTACGCATTCGTACAGCCGAGGGTGATGTGGTAGGTAATGTGAAAGTTCCTGCCGGTAAGACGGTATTGGTATATGTGAAGAACGGCTCCTTGAAGAGCCGTTCTACCACTCTGCTCGTTGGCGATGCCAACGAAGATGGAGAGCTCTCCGTGTCGGATATCACGGAGATAGCTTCTTATATTCTGGACGCTACCACCGATGAAGATGCGGTGGAGCGTGCGGATGTGAGTGGTGATGGCATCCTCAGTGTGGATGACATCACGCGACTCGCCGCAATACTTCTCGGCGTAACAGAGGAATAGAATATTACTCCTCAAATTCCGGATTTGTGTAAACAACTACGAGAGAGCCATCCACAGTGTAGGGACGTTTCGTGGATGTATACACAAAATCCGAAACTTGAGTTACTCTTTTTTCTTCAACATATCCTCCAAACGGAGCATCTCGTCACGATATTTGGCAGCCTCCATGAACTCCAACCGCTTGGCAGCCTCCTGCATCAACCGCTTGGTGTTCGCAATACTCTTCTCCAACTGCGGACGACTCATATACTCCAAAATCGGATCCGCCGCCGTACTCACTTCCGGTTCTATATATGCCTTCTCCTCGTAAGGTCTTGAATTTGTCGTCGGTGCCATACCCGTCTTTGACGGCTGCATGGAGATGAGATCCTCCATCTTACGCTCCTTCTTAATCTGCTGCGGCGTGATGCCATGCGCCTCGTTGTATGCCATCTGCTTCTCACGACGACGGTTCGTCTCGTCAATCGTGCGACGCATACTCTCCGTAATCCTGTCCGCATACATCACCACCAAACCGTTAACATTGCGCGCCGCACGACCCGCCGTCTGCGTTAACGCACGGTGAGAACGCAGGAATCCCTCCTTGTCCGCATCTAGAATTGCCACCAAAGAAACCTCCGGCAGGTCCAATCCCTCACGCAACAAGTTGACACCCACCAACACCTCGCAAATGCCTGCACGCAACTCATCCATGATGCGCACACGATCCAGCGTGTCCACATCGCTGTGAATGTATCGCACCTTAAAACCATAATCCACCAGGTAGTCCGTAAGCTCCTCCGCCATACGCTTCGTAAGCGTCGTTACCAACGCACGCCCGTGGTTGCTCAAGTGATGCTGAATCTCATCCATCAAGTCGTCCACCTGATTGGCACTCGGGCGCACCTCTATCACCGGATCCAGCAGCCCCGTAGGACGTATCAACTGCTCCACTACAACACCCTCACTCTCCTCCAACTCATACTTTGCAGGAGTGGCACTCACATAAATCACCTGATTAAGCATCTCATGAAACTCATCGAACTTCAACGGACGATTGTCAAACGCCGCCGGTAGACGGAAACCATACTCCACCAGGTTCTTCTTGCGCGCCGCATCGCCCCCCTGCATCGCCCCAATCTGCGGAATCGTCACGTGGCTCTCATCCACCACCAAGAGGAAATCCTTCGGGAAGAAGTCCAACAGACAGTACGGACGCGTACCCGGTTCACGACCATCGAAATAGCGCGAGTAGTTCTCTATCCCCGAGCAGTGACCCAGTTCACGAATCATCTCCATATCGTACGTCACACGTTCGTAGAGACGTTTCGCCTCAAACTCCCGTCCCTGCTCCCGGAACTCCTTGACCCGCGCCGTCAGGTCATCCTCTATCTGATGAAGCGCCGCCAACTGCGACTCCTGCGTCGTCATAAACAGATTCGCCGGATAGATGCGATACTGGTCAAACGAACTCATCTTCAGTCCGCTAATCGGCTCAATCTCCTCGATAGCCTCCACCTCATCGCCCCAGAAAATCACCCGTAAGAAGTTGTCCGCATACGCCAGAAAAATATCCACCGTATCCCCCTTTACACGGAAGGTTCCCCGTTTGAAATCCACATCGTTGCGCACATACAAGCACGCCACCAACCGCCGCAGCAACGCGTTACGGTCCAGTGTCATACCCTTCTGCAGCGCAATCACATTCTCATAGAAAGCCCCCGGGTTTCCCATACCATAGATACACGAAACCGAGGATACCACAATCACATCCTTGCGCCCCGAAAGCAGCGCCGAAACCGCCGCCAGACGCAACTTGTCAATCTCGTTGTTGATTGCCAAGTCCTTCTCTATATACGTATCCGTATGCGGGATATACGCCTCCGGCTGATAATAGTCGTAGTACGACACATAGTATTCCACCGCATTGTGCGGAAAAAAACTCTTGAACTCCCCATAGAGCTGCGCCGCCAACGTCTTGTTATGACTCAAGATAAGCGTCGGTTTGTTCACATTGGCAATCACGTTTGCAATGGTAAACGTCTTACCACTACCCGTCACACCCAACAAGGTCTGAGCAGGCGTACCGCCAAGCACCCCTTCGGTCAGTTGGCGTATCGCCTCCGGCTGGTCGCCGGTAGGTTTATAATCGGATGTAATATCAAAAAATGTCATATCGGGCGTAAAATTAGCTATAAATCTCTGTTCGAAGTGAAATAAAACAGTAAAAAAGTGCAAAATGTATGAATCTTTTTTGTATGTGTACGCTAAAATGATTAATTTTGCAGTTCAAAACATGATTATGAAGAAGAAAATTGCATATATCTTTTTCGCCGTGGTGTGTTTGAGCTCCTGTTCATCGGTCGAAAAAGCGTTCCGCAGTGCCGACAACGATTATCGGTACGAGGCTGCTAAGCAGATGTACGTGGAGGGAAAATACTCTTGGGCGAGTGACCTCCTGGGTGAGCTGATACCCTTCTTTAAGGGTTCGGAGCGAGGAGAAGAATCACTCTTCCTTTTGGCTATGTCCAACTACGAGATGGGCGACTACGAAACCGCATCGACCTATTTCAAGAAGTACTACACCACCTACGTCAAGGGAAAATACAATGAGTTGGCTCGCTTCTATTCCGGCAAGTCGCTTTACTACGATACGGTGGATCCCCGATTGGATCAGTCCTCCACCATCACCGCCATCAATGAGTTTCAGAATTTTCTGGACTACTACCCCTACACCGCCTACAAGACGCAGACGCAAACCATGATTGATGAGTTGCAGGATCGTCTGGTGGAGAAGGAGTACCTGGCAGCCAAGCTCTACTACGATTTGGGCGATTACATCGGCAACAGCACCTATGGCGGCAGCAACTTCCAAGCCTGTGTAGTGACCGCGCAGAATGCTCTCCGCGAGTATCCCTACAGCAAGCGTCGCGAAGACTTGAGTCTCCTGGTGGTACGTGCCAAATACTCCCTCGCCAAGAACAGTGCCGAGGAGAAGCAAGAGGAGCGTTATCGCGAGGTAGTAGACGAAGCTTACGGATTCCTCAACGAGTTTCCCGAGTCCAAGCAAGTGAGCGATGTGAACAAGATGTTGGAGTCAGCCAACAAGTCATTGAAGAAATAGAGATAAATAAACTAAAATAGATTTCAATTAT
>CAYSOK010000088.1:0-6899 GCA_964432645.1 uncultured Bacteroidaceae bacterium
GTCAAAAATTTTCAATCCATCGATTCATCTCATAGGGTGATGTAATGGTGTTTTCAACCTCCACCGCCGGAATGTTGAAAAACCGAATAATCTCACTCCACTTGGACTCCTCCGGCAAAATCAGGATGTTTGCCGGACGGTAAAACGGGAACTCCTTCAACGAAGCATTATTGGTGATGAGTTTCTTCTTATAGAACAAAGCCTCGAGCGGTCTTCTTGACAGCCCCACCTGACCGGATTGATTCATATCTATCACACAACGACTCGTACGCAACAACTCTATATACTGCTCCGGAGTGAGACGCTCCTCTCGAGAATGCGGGAAGATAAACCGACACGTGTACCCCTCACTCTCCAAGAAATGTTGCAACCGAAGCAACTCCTCCTCACGATCCTTGGGGAGTCCGCAAAAGAAGAAATCAAACTGCGTCTCCCCCCTCAACTCCTCCTCGGAAGGACGGAAATAAAACTGACCGTAACAAGGCATGCCAAACTCCCGAGCATCCTTCGGATCGAACGTGGAGAAGAACACGCCCTCCCTCTGCAACCCACGAAACACCTCCTTGTTGCACAAGAGCGGAGCATTGGGCACCATCGGATTGTGGAAGAAATCGTGAAACGTCACCCCCTGTGGCAACCACCCGAGCATGAAGCGGAGCGTACGAGGGTTCGTGACATCGAACACCAACACACGGTCTCCCGGAGAGAGTTCCGACAACGTACGCAGATAGCGAGAGGGATAAACACCACGAACCAGCACCTCTGCCACCGACCGCATTCCCCGTCTCAAGAACGCCGTAGCCACCGGCACCAACAAACGATGCAACATCTGCTTGAAAGTACCCGCAGGATGTTGCAGAAAATTGTCCACAATCTGCACCTCCACCGACGGATGAAAATGCTCCAACATCATCTGACTGTACCCATACGTGTTATAAATCCAACAAATCTTGCTCATCGTTCCTTCCTTAAATTACACCTTATTATATTAATCACCCTGCAAAAGTACTGCTTTTCCACGAAACCACCCAACTGAACAAACGTTAAAATCACCCCTTATTATCAACTTTTTTCCAAAAAAGTAGGGTTTACGTACGCAAATTCACCTACCTTTGCAAAAAAGAAAGAAAAAAGAAACCACAAATGGCTAAAACAAGAAACCACGCTTTTGACCTATTGTGCGGAATATGCATTCTCCGCATGATGTCGCTTCACACCATACAGATGGTAGGACGAGACCAAGAAGGATGGTGGCAAACCGTCATGTTCTGGACCTACTTCTTCATGTCCTTCTTCTTCTTCAAGGCAGGTTTCTTCAATAAAACCGTCGCCGGAGACTCCCGACAGTTCTGTTTGGACAAAGCCAAGCACCTGCTCGTGCCCTATCTCACATGGGGTGCCATCGGCAGTGCGATATACGCCGTGTACTACATAGTACTCACCGCCAAATACAAAAATCCCATAGACCCGCTCAGCGTAGAACACATCTGGCACAGCAGTTCCTTCTATGGCAACCCACCCCTATGGTTCCTCTTCTCCTTCTTCATGGCCTACATCGCCATTCACTTCATGGAGAAAATCAAGAAGTTGCACTGGATAGTACTCATCTTTCCACTCGTCTCCTACGCCCTTTACCGCGCAGACAACCCCCTGTGGTTCAGTTGCAGCAACCTCTTCTGCGGCATCTTCTTCTTCTTTCTGGGACACATCTGGCACTGGCTACTGCTCAAGTTGCGCCGCCGCAATACACTGATTATCTCCCTGGTACTCACAGCACTCTTCTGTTTGCTCAATATATGCCACCACGGAGAATACACCATGTCACAAAACCGCTGGAGCGGAGTAGCCGACATCGCCACCCCCCTCTTGGATGGATTCGAAGGAGCCTTCATTATCACCCTCTCCACCTCCCTCGCCCTCTGCGGACTCTCCGGTATACTTCTGAGTCTCAACATAAAACGCATCCCCCTTGTCAACTACATAGGCGAGCACTCCATGGTCTACTTTATAGCCCATGCCCCCATCATTATGATATACAAAGGCATACACCTGTACTACGGACGCAGCATGTGGCACCACGGCGAAGAAGGAATCATCCTCCTGGTGATACTCGTCATTGTATGCTCCTGGATGGTTCCCTACGTGGAAGCCAACCCATGGCTTTCCGGACGTTTTCCCAAGCTCCCCTACCCCCAAAGGTACAAAAAAAGATAAGAAAACACACTTTTTCGCCCTTTCGTGAACGAACGTATGCGGTTTTTCCCTATATTTGCAACGTAATTATAAACAGAAGTTATTAGGCAACAACATAAAATTCACTGAATTGCAACAGATTGAAACGAACAACACATCTATGGAGATGCCCATCATCTCGGTAGAACATATCACCAAGTCATTTGGCGATAAAGTGGTATTGAATGATGTGAGTCTTCACATCAAAAGAGGAGAATTTATAACCATCTTAGGTCCCTCCGGATGCGGAAAGACCACCCTCCTACGTCTCTTGGCAGGATTCGAGCGCCCCACACAAGGCACCGTCCGACTGCAAGGAGAGGACATCACCCATGTACCTCCCTACAAACGACCTATGAACACGGTGTTCCAGCGCTACGCTCTCTTCCCACATCTCGACGTCTATGAAAATATCGCTTTCGGGCTTAAGCTCAAGAAGATACCCGAAAAACAAATCGGCACCCTCGTGGCAAAAGCCCTCAAGACCGTAGGCATGACCGACTACGAAGACCGCGACGTCAACTCCCTGAGCGGCGGACAACAACAGCGCGTGGCCATCGCCCGTGCCATCGTCAACCAACCCATGGTGTTGCTGCTCGACGAACCGCTGGCTGCCCTCGACCTAAAGATGCGTCACGACATGCAGATGGAGCTAAAAGAGATGCACAAACAACTGGGTATCACCTTTATATATGTAACACACGACCAAGAGGAAGCCCTCACACTGAGCGACACCATCGTGGTGATGAACGACGGTATCATACAACAGATAGGCACCCCCATGGATATATACAACGAGCCGAAGAACCCCTTCGTGGCAGACTTCATCGGCGAAAGCAACATCATCACCGGGCACATGGTGCAGGACTTGGAGGTGAACTTCATGAACCGCAACTTCCAGTGCGTGGACAAGGGATTCGCCCCCGGAGAACCGGTAGATGTAGTGATTCGTCCGGAGGATATCTACCTGCTCCCCAACCCCGAAAAAGGACAATTCCGAGGAACGGTGAAGAGTTGTACCTTTAAGGGAGTACACTACGAAATGTTTATCAACACCCCCGACGGCTACGAGATACAGGTGCAAGACTACAACGCCTTTGCCCCCGGCACCGAAGTAGGCATGCTGATAAAGCCCGCCGACCTCCACGTGATGCCCATGGAATACATCGACAACACCCTCACGGTGGAAGGAATAGACGCCACCCACGTAGACCTACTGGGTAGCAGTTTCGAAGTAACACCCGGCGAACATGTACCACAACGAGCACGCAAGGCTACGGTTCACGTACCGTTCGACTGCATAGAACTAACAGACAATGAAGAAGATGGAACCGCAGCCGGAACCATCCACTCCATCCTCTGGAAAGGACACCACTACCACCTCACCATCGTCACCGAATCCAAGGAGACACTCCACGTGGAGACCGACGATGTATGGGAACAGTGGGATGTGGTAGGTATCAACATAAAACCCGAAGACATACTCTTTGAGTCACCAAAACAGGAACAGCCGTGAGTAACAACAACTTATACACCATCCTAGGGAAACGCTCCAACTGGGCCGCCCCCTACATACTGTTCATGGCATTTCTTGTCGTGCTGCCCCTCTTGTTGGTTGTCTATTACGCCTTTACCGATGCCGACGGAGCCTTCACGCTGCACAACGTGCAGAAGTTCTTCCTCCAGACCATCGCCGTAAACACCTTTATATACAGCATGGGCATAGCCATCATCACCACCCTACTGTGTCTACTCCTCGGCTACCCCGCCGCCTACTTCATGAGTCAGCGAGAGTTTAGCGTCACCGGCATCATGGCGATGCTCTTCATCCTCCCCATGTGGATTAATGTGCTCCTGCGCACCCTCGCCACGGTAGCACTCTTCGACTTCATCCACGTGCCGCTGGGCGAAGGAGCCTTGATTTTCGGTATGGTGTACAACTTCCTCCCCTTCATGATTTACCCCATATACAACACACTACAAAAGATGGATCACCACCTCATAGAAGCCGCCGAAGATCTCGGAGCCAACCGACTGCACGTGTTTCTGCGCGTCATCCTCCCCCTCTCCCTCCCCGGCATCTACAGTGGAGTGGTCATGGTATTCATGCCCACCATATCCACCTTTGCCATCAGTGAATTGCTCACAATGAACAACATAAAGCTCTTCGGTACCACCATACAGGAGAGCATCAACAGCGGAGTACTGCTCAACTATGGTGCAGCTCTGTCACTCATCATGCTCATTATAATAGGTATGACCAGTTTCTTTGGAACCGATGATACCAAGGGCGATGCCCGGGAAGGAGGTTTGCTATGACGCTCAAGCAAATCATCGCCCGCATCTATCTGTGGACACTCCTCGTGGTGCTCTATGCCCCGATTCTCATCATCGTCGTCTTCTCCTTTACCGAAGCGAAGGTGCTGGGCAACTGGAGCGGTTTCTCCACCCGCCTCTACACCTCCCTTTTTACCGGAGGTGCCAAGGACTCACTGAACCATGCCATCCTCAACACCGGCATCATCGCCTTGATAGCCGCCACCCTCTCCACCCTACTCGGAACCGTGGCCGCCATAGGCATCTACAACATGCGGAGTCGCTCGCGGAGGATTGTCAACTTCCTCAACAGCATCCCCATGATCAACCCCGATATCATCACCGGTATCTCCATCTTCCTGCTCTTTGTCTTTCTGGGCATCAGCCGGGGGATGTTTACCATTGTGGCGGCGCATATCTCCTTCTGCACTCCCTATGTGGTGCTGAGTGTGATGCCGCGACTCACCAAGATGAACCCCAATATCTACGAGGCAGCCCTCGACTTGGGGGCCACTCCGGCGCAAGCTCTGCGCAAGGTGTTGCTTCCGGAACTGCTCCCCGGCATGATTAGCGGATTCCTACTCTCCGTGACGCTGTCCATCGATGACTTTGCCGTAACGCTCTTTACCAAAGGAAGTAGCGGCATCGACACCCTCTCCACCTACATCTATGCGGATGCTCGCAAGGGAGGTTTGACGCCGGAGTTGCGTCCGCTCTCCGCCATCATTTTCCTGGCCATTCTTGCCCTTCTCCTAGTGATTAACTACCGGGAGAACAGGCGCAATCGCAAAATATCCATCCATTAACTTTCAACACTATGAAACAGGCATTTGTAACTCTCCTTTTGACACTGCTCTGGGTGTTGCCGCTCCGTGCTGAGCGCGACCGCAGTGAGATTCTTAAAGTTTACAACTGGGCCGATTACATAGACGAAGATCTTATCGGCGAGTTTGAAACGTGGTACAAGGAACAAACAGGCAAGTCCATACACGTTCAGTATGAGACGTTTGACATCAACGAGAACATGCTGACGGAAATTGAGATGGGACACGAGGACTACGACTGTGTGTGTCCGTCGGAGTACATCATAGAGCGTATGTTGCGCAAGATGCTTCTGCAACCCATAGACCGCAACTATGGGAAGACGCCGGATTACACGAAGAATGTATCTCCCTACGTCATAGAGATGTTCAACAAGATGGGTGACGGTTCGCAAGTGACGTCCGACTATGCGGTGGGTTACATGTGGGGTACCACCGGTTGGTTATACAACCCCAAGTTGGTGAAGGCCAAGGACATGCAGTCGTGGGATGCGCTCCTCAACCCCACCTTTTCGCAGCGCATCTTCATGAAGGATGCTGTGCGCGATGTCTACTCCACATTGATTCTCTATGCGCGCTATCAAGACATACTCGATGGCAAGGTGACGCGCGACGAATTGGTGGCGCACATCACTCCGGAGAATCTGGCGGCTGTGGAAAAGGTACTGCGCGAGGCGAAGCCCAACATAGCGGGTTGGGAGGTGGACTTCGGAAAGGAGATGATGACCAAGGGCAAGGCATGGATCAACCTGACGTGGAGTGGCGATGCCATGTGGGCGATAGAGGAGGCTGCCGTCAACGGTGTGACCTTGGAGTATCAGGTACCGAAGGAGGGCAGCAATGTGTGGTTTGACGGTTGGGTGATTCCCATCTACGCTCGCAATCCCAAGGCTGCCAGTTACTTCATCAACTTCCTTTGCATGCCGGACAATGCCATTCGCAACATGGACGAAGCGGGTTACGTGAGTGTTATTGCCACTCCGGAGGTGATGAATGCAATGATAGATTACGATATACCGGAGACCTACGATCTCTCCTATTTCTTTGGTGACCTACCGGGTGCGGACAGTTTGCACATCAACCCCATTCAGTATCCGGATCGCAGCACGATAGAGCGTTGTGCGCTCATGCACGATGCGGGTGGCGAGATGGAGGAGATGATGGAGATGTGGGCACGTGTGAAGGGGGACAGCCTCAACCGTGGTTGGCTGACCTTTGTGTGTGTATCTTTGGGGTTGTTGTTTGCGGGTATCATCTATTATAAGACGAAACGAAAAAAGAGTCATCGGCGTAGAGTGCCGGGGGCTTAAAGCACAATAAATTCGACGTAAGTCGATAAAATATTCTCTCTCTTTTTCATTGTTTCCGACATTCGTTTTTACGATTTATGTCGGAGACTTTGCCCCTCCTCCACGATGTGAAATCGGGGAGGAGTTTTTTTGCACGTTTCCGCCGAAAGGGTTAACACCCACGAAAAAGAGCCATCCACAGTGTAGGGACGTTTCGTGGAACGTCCTCAAAAAACCGGCA
>CAYSOK010000089.1:0-6791 GCA_964432645.1 uncultured Bacteroidaceae bacterium
ACTTGGTTATTGTGGATTTGTATCCCTTCGAGGCTACCGTAGCCAGTGGCGCAAGCGAGGCAGACATCATCGAGAAGATTGACATAGGCGGCATCTCTCTGATTCGTGCCGGAGCCAAGAACTTCAACGATGTCGTGATTGTGCCGAGCAAGGCAGAATACGCTATGTTGCAGGAGATTCTGGACAAGAAAGGCGCGCAAACAGAGATTGAAGAGCGTCGTGCTTTCGCAACCCGTGCTTTTGGTGTAAGTAGTCATTACGATACAGCCATCCATAACTATTTTGAAAAAGCATAAGGCTGATAGATAAGATTTTAAGCAATACTAAAGAGATAAAGGCAGAATAAGTATGGGATTCTTTTCTTTTATTCAGGACATAGCCATGGACCTCGGTACTGCGAACACCATTATTACCAGTGATGGTAAGATTGTGGTGGACGAGCCCTCTGTCGTTGCACTCGATGCAAAGACCGACAAGATGATAGCAGTAGGCGAGAAGGCTAAATTGATGTATGAAAAAACGCACGACAAGATTCGTACCATCCGTCCGTTGCGTAGTGGTGTAATTGCCGATTTCAATGCGTGCGAGCAGATGATGCGTGGTATGATAAAGATGGTACACACAGGTCACCGTCTTTTCTCTCCATCCTTGCGTATGGTGATTGGTGTTCCTTCCGGTAGTACCGAGGTGGAACTGCGTGCAGTTCGTGACTCTGCAGAGCATGCAGGCGGTCGCGATGTCTATTTGATTCATGAGCCTATGGCGGCGGCTATCGGTATCGGTATCGATGTGGAGGCTTCCGAGGGTAACATGATTGTGGATATAGGTGGCGGTTCTACGGAAATTGCCGTTATTTCTTTGGGTAATATTGTTACAAACAACTCCATCCGCGTGGCGGGAGATGACTTTACGGCGGATATTCTGGACTATATGAGTCGTCAGCACAATGTGAAGGTGAGCGAACGTATGGCGGAGCGTATCAAGATAAATGTGGGTGCTGTGGTTACCGATTTGGGGAGCGATGCTCCGGAGAATTTCGTGGTTCACGGACCCAACCGTATTACGGCGCTTCCTATGGAGGTTCCGGTTTGTTATCAAGAGATAGCTCACTGCTTGGAGAAGAGTGTGGCGAAGATTGAGACTGCGGTGCTGAGTGCGCTGGAGAATACACCTCCCGAGTTGTATGCCGATATTGTGAAGAACGGTATCTATCTGGCGGGTGGCGGCGCTTTGCTGCGCGGACTCAATACGCGTTTGCAGGGTAAGCTCAATATTCCGTTCCACATTGCCGAGGATCCGTTGCACTGTGTGGCTAAGGGTACCGGCATTGCGCTGAAGAAGATTAACGATTTCTCTTGCTTGATGCGTTAATGCGGGGTTTACTGGATTTTTTTGCACGAAATAACTATTGGTTTCTATTCTTCGGATTAGAAACCTTTAGTCTTATATTATTGATTCAGTTCAATTTTTTTCAGGGTAGTATATGGTTCACTTCGGCCAACGCGGTTGCGGGCAAGGTGTATGAGTGGGAGTCGGAGGTGACTGCCTATTTCTCTCTGGGTGAGGTGAACCGTGCGCTCACTCGTCGCAACTTGGTCTTGGAACAGAAGGCAAATTATTTGCAGAGACTGTTGCAGGAGCGGGGAGTGAATGTGGAGGAGAAGGTGGACTCCGTGCAGAAAAGGACGCTTAAGGATTATACGTTGCTGGATGCGCGTGTCATCTCTAACTCTATCGTTCATAAGAACAATTTCATCGTAATCGATAAGGGCGAACTGGATGGTATTGAGGAGGATATGGGCGTGGTGTGCGGTACCGGTGTAGTGGGTATAGTCTATGCCGTGTCCAATCATTACTCCTTGGTCATTCCGCTGTTGAACCCCAGTTGTAAAATCAGTGCTCGACTGCGTAACAGCAAGTATTTCGGTTCTTTGCAGTGGAGCGGAAAGGATCCTTTGCATGTCTACCTCAACGATATTCCCCGTCATGCCAGTTTGCATAAGGGCGAGGTGGTGGAAACCAGTGGTTTCTCTTCTATCTTCCCCGAGGGGGTGTTTGTAGGCAAAATAGACAAGGTGTTCAATTCCAACAACGGAACTTCGTATATGGTGCGTGTACACCTCGCTACCGATTTTGCCCGATTGCGTGATGTGTGTGTCATCAAGAACTTCCATAAGAAGGAGATAATGAATCTGCAAGAAAAGGCGGAAGCACTGGAGGATGAACTATAAAAAAGGAAGGACGAGATGGTAAAAATGGTATTTGGCAGATTGGTGTGGATTTTATCCCTCATGGCGGCGCAGGTGTTGATATTCAATCATTTGTTCCTGTGGGAGGACATCGTACTGCTACCCTATGTGTATATTGTTATCATGCTCTCGCGGGATGTTCCTCGCTCGGTGGTGCTGCTCATCGGTTTTGCTGTGGGACTCATTATGGATATCTTTGCCAATACCCCCGGCTTGGGGGCAGCATCGGCTACGTTTCTGGCGCTCATTCAGCCTATAGTGTTGGGATGGGTGACTCCGAAGGATGCTCCCGATGATTTGGCACCCTCTTTTCGTAGCATGAACATCTGGAGCTATATGCTGTATGTGTTCTTGCTGGTGTTGGTGCATCGGTTGGTGTTCTCTACGCTGGAACTCTTCTCCTTTGTTTCCTGGGAATCTTGGGGATTGCATATAGGGATTGGGACGGTTTCAACCTTCCTTTGTATCTTGGCGCTCGATGCACTGCGTACCGGTCGTTCCACGAGCGGTGCGGCATAATTCACAAGAGGAGAGAACCTTATGGAACAACACAGTTATTTACAGAACAGAAAATATGTGATAGGTGGCGTGGCTGTCTTCATAGTGCTCGTCTACTGTCTCCGTTTGTTGACGCTCCAGATTATGAGCGACGACTACAAGAAAAACGCCGATTCCAATGCTTTTCTGAAACGTATACAGTTTCCTGCGCGCGGTGCCATCCGCGACCGACAGGGAAAATTGCTTGTTTACAATCAACCGTCGTACGACTTGATGGTGGTGATGAACGAACAAGTGGGACTGGATACGGTGGACTTTTGTAATACGTTGGGTATCACAAAGGAATACTACATCCAGAGAATGAATCAGGTGAAGGATTCTTATCGCAATCCCGGATATTCCCGTTACACTCAGCAACTCTTCATGACTCAACTCTCGCCGGAGGAGTTCTCTTGTTTCCAGGAGAAACTTTTTAAGTTCCCGGGGTTCTACGTGCAGCAACGCACCGTTCGCCAATACGAGTATCCTAACGCTGCCCATGTCTTGGGCGATGTGGCGGAGGTTTCCATGAGTGAAATGGAGGAGGATAATTATTATCAGCGAGGCGACTACATCGGAAAAACCGGTGTGGAACGTTCTTATGAGAAGCAGTTGCGTGGTGAAAAAGGGGTGCAGATACTCCTGCGTGATGCCCGGGGGCGTATCCAGGGACACTATATGAACGGCAAGATGGATACACGTCCAAAACCCGGTAAGAACCTGACACTTAGTATCGATATAGAGCTGCAACAATTGGGTGAACGACTCATGGAGGGTAAGTTGGGCAGTATCGTAGCAATAGAACCCTCCACCGGTGAAGTCCTTTGTATGGTCTCCGCCCCCTCCTACGACCCAAGGGTGATGGTGGGGCGACAGCGCGGTAAGAGTCAGAAGGAGATGCAAGAGGACAACAAGGTGCCTCTTCTGAACCGTGCCATCATGGGTCTCTATCCTCCGGGTTCAACCTTTAAGACCTCTCAGGGACTAACCTTCCTGCAGGAGGGTATCATCTCGGAATCCACCGCCTATCCCTGCTCTCACGGTTTCCGCTTCGGCAGATTGAAGGTGGGGTGTCACGGTCATCCGGCTCCACTCCCTTTGATTCCCGCCATCGCAACCTCCTGTAACGGATATTTCTGTTGGGGACTTTACCACATGTTGAGCAGTCGCAAGTATGGTACAGTGCAGAATGCGATGACCGTGTGGAAGGACTATATGGTGTCTATGGGATTCGGATATAAGTTGGGTATTGACCTTCCGGGCGAGAAGCGCGGTATGATTCCCAACGCTCCCTTCTATGACAAGGCGTATAAAGGTAGTTGGAACGGACTCACCGTAATCTCCATCTCCATAGGACAGGGCGAGGTGACGCTCACTCCGTTGCAGATTGCCAATCTGGGTGCTACCATTGCCAATCGCGGGTACTACATAGCTCCACACGTGGTGAAGGAGGTGCAGGACGAGGCGTTGGATACACTCTACACGCGTCGTCATTACACCAAGGTGTCTTCGGAAAATTACGAAAAGGTGGTGCAGGGTATGCGTAAGAGTGTGCTCGGCGGAACCTGTAGAAGTGCCAATAATCCGTGGTACGAGGTTTGCGGTAAGACCGGTACGGCTCAGAACCGTGGTCACGACCACTCCGTATTTATGGGGTTTGCTCCCATGAATCATCCCAAAATAGCCGTGGCGGTGTATGTAGAGAACGGAGGATGGGGTGCCGACTACGGTGTGCCCATCGGTGCTCTCATCATGGAGAAATATATAAACGGGAAGCTGTCACCCGCAAGCGAAGCAAAGGCAGAGCATTTTCAAAACAGACATATAGAATATGGAACAAAAGCGAGATAGTCAACGTAGCTATTGGGCATCATTGGATTGGTTTACCATCCTTTTGTATTTGGCCTTGGTGGTGATGGGATGGTTCAGTATCTGGAGTGCAACGTACAACTTCGGGGAGATGGATTGTTTTTCTTTCTCTACCTCTACGGGTAAGCAGATTGTGTGGATTGCTACGGCTATTGTCTTGGCGGTGACTATCTTGTCGAGCAACGATCGGTTCTACGAGACGTTTGCTACGATTATCTATTGGGGCTTCATGGTGCTGCTCTTTGTCACCATCTTCATAGCGCCCGATACCAAGGGCTCGCGATCGTGGTTGGACTTGAAAATTCTCAAGGTGCAACCGGCGGAGTTTGCTAAGTTTGGTACGGTGCTAATGCTGGCGGCTACCATGGGAAAATATGGGTTTGATATACGCAAGCCGTTGTGTTTTGCCAAGGCAGCAGCCATCGTATTGTGTCCTATTGTCCTTATTATCTTAGAGAAAGAGACTGGCTCGGCACTGGTGTACACGGCTTTTTCCTTGATGTTCTATCGGGAAGGTATGCCGGGATGTATCCTCTTTACCGGTGTGGCTGCCGTGATTTATTTCGTGGTGGGTGTGCGTTTTGACGGAGATATGATAGGTCAGACGGCTACTTCGCTTGGAGAGTCTCTTGTGTTGATGATGATTCAACTCTTTAGTGCCGGTTTCGTTGCCGTGTACACGGACAAAAGGTCTTATCTTTGGAATATCCTGGGTGGAATTGTCTTGTGCAACGGTTTTCTATTGCTCTTTTCGGAGTATGTTATACCGTTTGATATCACTTGGATTCAGTTGTTCCTAATCTTCGGATTGGTGATTTATCTGTGCTATATTTTCTTGCGTGAACGAGCGCTGAGTTATTACTTAATAGCCGTCTTTGCGTTGGGTAGTACCGCCTTTTATTACTCTGCGGATATGGTGCTGAATCAGGTGATGGAGCCGCACCAACAGGTGCGTATCAAGGTGTTGTTGGGCTTGCAAGACGACCTTGCCGGTGCCGGATACAACGTGAATCAGAGTAAGATTGCTATTGGTTCCGGAGGACTGAAGGGTAAGGGGTTCTTGAACGGAACACAGACCAAACTGAAGTATGTCCCCGAGCAGGAGACCGACTTCATCTTCTGTACGGTAGGAGAGGAGGAGGGATTTGCCGGTTCGGCAACCGTATTGGTTGCGTTCCTCGCGTTGATACTTAGGTTGATACATTTGGCGGAGCGGCAAACGCAGAATTTTGGGCGTATTTATGGATACTCCCTATTGAGTATCTTCCTATTCCACCTCTTTATCAACGTAGGTATGGTGTTGGGATTAACCCCCGTAATCGGAATTCCGCTACCGTTCTTCAGTTACGGAGGTTCCTCGTTATGGGGTTTCACTATTCTGCTTTTCGTATTCCTGCGAATTGATGCCGGACGTGGTCAGAAAACGTCGCTTTAACGCCTACATCTTTTATTCCCGGAATCTCCTCGCACTGCATGATGTGGCGGATGCTCACTCTACAGAGGTGACCTTTGTGTATGCGAAAGGAGCATACCGGCATCTCTATCTGTTGAAAAGAGAGTCCTTCGTGTAGGGAGTTTCCTTCGTTGTCGTACATGTCGACGTACAGTGTATCTTTCTTGGAAAAAAGCACTTGTTCGGCTTCGGTTCCGTCCAGTACTTGTGTCCATGCTTCGAGTGCAAGGGCCTTGTAGGGGTAGAGTGTATTGCTCCGTATTCCTACGGTAAGACTGAGCGAGGCGTCTTCCCAGATGGTGTCCAAGTCGAAGACGATGGTGTCGCGTTTGTTCCAGTTTTCTCCTTTGATGGATTCATAATGATGATAGTATGTCCCCTCATCGTAACAGGAGGTGAGGAGACATACTATGGTAGAGAGAATCAAGCACAGTGTCTTATGCATCTTGGTTGTTTGCATTATTCGTTTTACTTGCTTCCGGTTTGTTCTCGTTGTTTCTGCGATTGTTACGGTTTCTTTCGTTGCGGTTGTTGGACTTGCGATTCTCACCGTTGTTGCCGTTTTCGGCGTTGCGGTTCTCCCCGTTGTTGCGCGGTTTGTTGCGCTCGCCCTTGTTGCGTCGTTCCTCGTTTCGGCGCTCCGGGCGTCCCTCTCCTCGGTTCGGTTTCTCTCCGGACGGTTT
>CAYSOK010000090.1:0-6786 GCA_964432645.1 uncultured Bacteroidaceae bacterium
GGATTCTTGGACGTGAAGAACTCCTTGGTGCCCAGACCGTGAACATCCTTCACATACATATCGTAGAGGTCGTTCCAGAGTTCGTTGTCGATGGCATTCGGCTTCATCACGTTCCATCCATAGGTGTTGCGCACCACATCGGCAAACGCCGATGCATCGCCCGAGCCACCCTTCATCTTCTCCTTCACGTAAGTGGGGTTCAGCACCGTGGTACGGCTCTCCACACCGATGGCCTCCTTCACCTCCTGCATCTTCACATGATTACGGTTGCGGTAATCGCTCAAGTACGCCTCCGGATCCTTACCCGTCACCTTGCGCACCGCCAAGTTCATACCTCCCATAAACTCATACACATGGTCCAGACTGAGCGCACCCCATGTGTTGCTCTGGCGCGGTTGCACCACCACCTCCGTGTTGGTCAGCGCCGCCTCGAACGCATAGTCGCGCAACTTCTCCCAGTCCTCTTCGCTACCGTAGAAGGCACCCATATTGGCCATATACGTATCGGCAATCTCGGAATCCTTCTCCCAACGATCGCCCGCCTCGACCATCTCTTGTATGCCGCTACCGTAGTTGCCGTTCACACCGCCAAAGACACGAGCGGTAGACATCTCGCGCGCCTCCTTGGGAGTGACGCCCTTATCGATAAGATGGCGCTCCGTCTCCACGACACCCTGTGCCACAAAGTTCTCGGAACCCTTATCCTCCGCCTCGGCAGCCATACGTACCGCACGCTGGATGAGGAACAAACGAGACGCCGCCAAGTCGCGCAACTGACCACTGGTCTGTACCACCACATCGATGCGCGGACGACCCAACTCCTTCACGGGGATGAGCTGAAGATCGGTCACACGACCAAACGGATCACGCACCGGCTCCACGCCCAACATATAGAGCACCTGAGCGATGGTAGCACCCTCGGTCTCGATAAATTCGCTACTCCACAACGTGTAGCTCACCTTGCGCGGGATGGAGTCGTGGTGCGCCTTGCGATACATCTCGATGGTACCCTGCGCCAACTCCTTACCACGTTCCCAGGCAGCGATGGAGGGAGTCTCCTCCGCATTCACTGCATACATATTTCTACCCGTAGGCAGAATCTCCGGATTCAGTACCGGGTCGCCACCCGATGTGGGGGCTATATATCCACCGTTCAGTGCGTTGACAATAGAACTCAACTCCGCCTGCGGGCTGGTTCGCAGCGCCTCACGGTAACGATTTACATTCTCAATAGCACGGCTCACCTCCATCACCGCCGTCGCAAAGTTGCGCTGTTCTGCGGTATAGGAATCCGCCGACTTAAAGCCCATTGCCGCCATCGCCGCTGCGTGACCGCTCTTGCCGCCCTTCTTAGCCGACTTCTTTCCCGCCTTCATGGCAGCCTCCATCTTCTTGAGGTTCTCCTCGCTGGCACCCATTTTCTTAGCCATAGCCAGAGCCATCTCCATGGACATACCCGGCATCATCTTATGCTTCTTGGCACCGCTCGTCTCCGGACGGTCGGCAATCTTAGCCGTCGGTTTGGGGGCGGGCATGGAGGATGCCATCACCATCATGCGGGAGAACATATCCTTGCTGCCGTTTACGGCATCCATAATCTCGCGTGCCTCTGCCAACTGTGCGGGAGTGATACCTGCTACGCTGCATATCTGTGCATCGCTAGCTGTGCCACCGTTTGCCAGCAGGCGCTGTACCAAAGTGTGAGCGGGTCTTCCGTAGCGCTCGGTGAACTGCGCGGGGTGCTTGGTCAACTTGTCCGATGCCTTGCCGCGCTGACGGTCAAGAGCATAGAGACTGTACGCGATGGGGTCAGCCGTCATGGCCTCTACGGTGGAGGCTATGTGGGAATCCTCGTAGGGTACTCCCATGGTGTATAGACGACCGGAAATCTTTTCGTTTGCCAACTCCTCGGCAAAACTCTCGATGCGTGCTATCTCCTCCTCGGTATAAGGCTTGTTGAGGGCACTGTCCATGCGCAACTCTCGGTGGATGCCCAGGGCTACGGTGTGACGTTTCACCTCCAGAGAGGCCTTGTTGAGGGCGGAAGCATCGACCTTTTCGTTGCCTGCCAACTTGTTGTACGCTTCTACCGCATCACTCAGTTGCTTGTAGATGCCACGTACGTTGCTCTCCATGAAGGGAGGAGTGAGGTAGTTGAGGATGCCGGCGTAACTACGACGCTTCGCCATCATTGCCTCGCCAACGTTGCTGGTGGAGTAGACGTAGAAGTGGGGAAGTGTACCCACCAGTCGGTCCGACCAGTCGCGACTGCTCAGTGCCACCTGCTTGCGAGGCGTGAACTCCAGACTGCCGTGTGCGCCGAAGTGCATCAGAGCGTCCGCACGGAATCCGTAACGAGCCCAGAGATAGGAGGCTACGTAAGCGTGGGGCGGTGCGGCATCGGTACCGTGTACCACCTTGAAATCGTCATCGCCGTATCCGGCTGCGGTCTGAGGAATCAGCACCACATTGCCAAACTGCACGCGTGCGATGGCCACTTCGCCCTCTGCCGTGTGGAGTCCCTTTCCGGGGTATTCACCGTCCACGGCACAAATCTCTTTATACATTTCCGAAGGCATGGCCTGCTTCATCCATCCTTCGTATTCCTTCTTTCCCACCAACTGCGGACGAGTCTTGGCGATGAAGTCTGCCTGTGCACCGATGGCATAGGCGCCAAACACCTTGCCCTTCTCCTGCAACTGTGCCTCCAGTTCGGCGGCGGATGTGGGGAGTGTACCTACGTTGTATCCCTCTTGTTTCAGACGGCACAACAGGTTGTAGAGTGACGGAGCCACCTCCATACCCTCAGCCACCAGAGCATTCTGACCGGGGCCTTTGAAGTAGAAGATAGCCACCTTCTTCTCGCGATTCGGTTTTCTCTGCAGACCGATATAGTTGTTGATGGTTGCTACATATTCGTTGAGGCGGTCGGGGATGGCTGCCACGTAAGGGAGACCATCTTTTCCGGTATAATGGGCAAAAAGAGCAAAGGGACGTATGGCACCGTCAATCTCCGGTGTCACGATGCTTTGCGAAAGGAAACCGCCGTTCATACCTTGATTGTCCTCCATCCACTCCTCGTAGAGGGTGTTGACATTGAGGGGGGCAAAGAGGGGGATGTTGTGTTCGGTGAGGTATGCCACTACTTCGTCGCCCATTCTTCCGTGTGCCATGTTAACCATGGCCGCTACGTTCAGAGAGTCGATGTGGCCGTTCTTAATGAAGTTTTGGATGGAGCGAACCGGGTATACCACGTTGCCGGTTTGTTCCAGACGTGCCACCAGGCTATCGGGCACACCCATCTGTCCGGTGACAATCACGGCGGGTGCATTTCCCTTCAGCAGATGATGCTTGCGCAGGAATGCTTGGTATTCGGCAACGGATGCAAAGGTGAGCTCTTCGCCGTCCTTTTCATCGGGATTGGTGTGATACAGCAGACCGGAGGATGCTGCGGTGGGGTCACCGGGTTCCTCCACGAAGAACTTCTTGCCGTCGATGTACTTACGTACGTAGTGCAACAGACTGCGATAGTTGCTGCGTGTGGCTCCCTGCATGTATTGCTTCAGAAATTCGGAGTCCACGGAGTCTACCGATACTATCAGGTTTTGGGGATTGGTAGCCGATGTGGTGAGCACCGGTACACCGCCGTCGGCAGCTGCTTCCAGTTGAGCGCGTTGCTCTTCGGTGATGCGCAGTCCCATGCCGTTCACAAACACCATATCGTACTTTGTCAGCGCATCGAGTTCATCAGCCTCCAGAGTCTCTATCTCGATGAAAGAGCTGTTGTTGGCTTTGGAAATCTGTCCCAAGGTGATGGCTTGGTAGTTGACAAACGCAATTCGGGTGGGGGATGCCAGTTTGACATACGCTCCTGCTATCACTCCTATAAGGAATGCTGCCAGGACCAGACCCAAAAGGTGTTTCTTCTTTAACTTCATCTTTCTCATTATTCTAAAAACGCTATCTTTATTGTTCTTTATTTCTTAAACATCTTCTCGACATCGAGGGTGAGCCCTACCATAAAGGTCGTTCCGTTGGTCGACGGGGAGTTGCTGTAGTAGTAACTCGGCACGTAGTTGAGGAGGTTGTCCACCGCCATGTTCACGTGGATACCGTGAGAGAAGTGGTGTGTTAGGTTGAGTTTCCAGATGGAGTATCCGGGGTAGTTTACGCGCTCTGTCTCCTCGTAGGAGGTCACTGAGGTGTACTCATCTACCGATACTTTTGACAGGAAACGTCCCGAGAGTACGGCATCCAGTCCGTAGTGCTTCCATTGTTTGGTGTAGTCCACACGTACCGTTGCGGTGTGGGGGCGGGTGGAAGAGGTGTAGGCTTCGCCCTTGGGGACACGCTCATGGGTGTAGCAGTAGGAGAGTCTACCGCCTAGTCCCCAACGAGTTTTTGCGGATACAAAGGCGTCGATACCGCTTACGTACATGCGAGCGATGTTGGAGTACATCTGTCCGTTCAGTGTTTGGTTCCATGCCGTGGTGATGCGGTTGTCTACCACATTGTAGAATCCCGTGGCGCTGGCATTGAACAGTCCCTTGGTGTATTCGGCGGAGAGACGGAAGTTGTGACTCTCCTCCGGTTTTAGATTTTTGTTACCGTAGATCATGAAGATGCTCGCCATATCGTAGTTCATGTACATCTCCTTGAGGGTGGGGGCACGGAATCCTCCGGCGTAGGAACCTCGCAGGGTGACGCGATTCCATCGGTACATCAGGTTGAGTTTGGAGGATACGTGTTGTTGTTTTGCCTCCGAGAAGTAGTCGTAGCGTACGCCGGCAATCACGTTGAGTTTCTTCCACAGGGTGACATCCCACTGAGCAAAACCGTCGAGGGTGGTCTGTGTTTTATTGCCGTTGTTCTCAAACTGATAACTTTGCAGATAGTCGTGCAGCACATCGCCTCCCACGGTCAGTGTTCCCGCCGTGCCGAAGGTTTGGTTATAGACCGCACGCCCGCTGTTTTGTACATTGCTGTATTTACGTATGTCCAGGGAGGAAGCCACCATGTAGTCGCTCTTGTCGTACTGGTCGTAGGCGTAGGAGAGCTCCAGATTGCTCGTTGCCGAAGGGGTGTACACTCCACGCAAACCGCCCGAGAAATCGCGGTAGCGGTCACGCTGCAACTCCGCTGCGTTGCGCTGACGGAAGAAGTAACCCGCTCTACCCACGAGTCGGAGTTTTTCGTTCAGATCAAAGGTGAGTCGTTCCTTGAAGTCCCAGGAGTGTCCCCCGTAGTAACGAGAGTAATCGCCCTCGTTCTTAAAGTCGTAAGAGTCAATACCCGTATGCTGCACCGAGGTACTGCTGGAGAGTTTGCCCGCCTTGAGTCCCAGAACACCTCCCGCACGGCGTTCGTTGTGCGAACCGTATCGTCCGTTGAGTTGCAGGGTGAACGGCTCCTCCATCTCCTTGGTGATGATGTTGATAACACCTCCCACCGCGTTGGAACCGTAGAGCGAAGATGCCGCTCCCTTCACGATTTCTATACGTGCCACATTGTTGAGATTCAATCGATTGTAGTCCACGTTGTCCAGGGTCTCACCCGACAGACGCTCGCCGTCCACCAGGAACAGCACCGATGAACCGCCGAATCCCTGCATGTTTAGCGACACCTGTTGGTTCATGGAGAAGGAAAACTCCACTCCCGGCAGTTCCGCCTGTAATAGATCTGCTATGTTGGTAGCGTCCGTCTTCTTGATATCCGCCTCCGTGATGACACGCGTCAAGATGGGGGAGTTGCTCAGGAGTTTTGGGGTACGTGTACCCGTCACCACCACTTGATTCATCTCCTTGTCGTATGCCGCTATCAGCGAATCCAATCTTGCATCCGTCATCTCCTCTGCCATGGCTGTAGTGGAAGCCAGAGCCAAAAGTGCGATGTGTAAAACTCTCATTCTCTTGTACTTCTTTTAAATGGGATAAATATAACGAATGGTCAGCACGCCCTTTATACCGGCGGCATCCATGTAGTTGTCTAGTTTTACGGCAGCACGTGTACCGTCGGACAGGCGTACCACATACACCTTGTTGGAGAGGGTATAGGTGGGAGGCATGTTGCTGGTGTCCACGTCCAACCATTTGGAGAGTTCCGTATTGTAGTCGCTCTCGGTGTAGGTCAGGTAGCCGTCCATCATGGTAGACATGTCGATGGCAATCTGTTCCGTGGTCCATGTGTCGGCCACGTAGTTGGTAATCTGCTCTGTTGCGAGGGAGGAGAAGTCGATGCTTGAGGTCTCCACCGCAGCACCGCCGTTGGTCTTGGCATCGTAGCGATGCAGAGCGATGTCCCATGCAGCGGGCGCCTCCTCGGTTACACTCTTGGTCTCCACCTTCAGGGTATGGAAGTTGACGTACACCCAGTTGGTGTAGCTCGAAGCATCTACCACCAGTGTACCTGCCTCTACGGTGCTAGAGGGGGTAACGAAACCGTAGGCATCTTCGGTCTCCATGGGAGCCTCGTCGTAGATGCCTTCAAACATTCCATTACAAGACGAGAGCAGTAACACTACTGCTCCCGTAATAATACTTAATAACTTGTGATTCATCTAGTTTACTTACACTTACAACTCAAAACTGCTTAATCACTATGGCTTATTTATTTTTTTTGATTTATTTAGTCTTCTGTAGAGGGAGCACTGCCCGGGTAGAGCGTGATGGTCAAGCCGCCCATTACGCTCGGTACGCTGAATACGAACTCCGGAGTGCCATCGGCTGCAACGGTACCGCTGAAGGAGCAAGCGTAGTCCTTAGCCTCCTGTCCTGCGTGTGCCATGGA
>CAYSOK010000091.1:0-6773 GCA_964432645.1 uncultured Bacteroidaceae bacterium
GTAGGCGATGTGACACGCGATAGAATCTTCAACATCGTAGACTTGCCCGCACCGTTCTTGCCAATGATGCCCAAAACCTCACCCTTTTCCACCTGAAAAGAGATATCCTTCAGTGCCCATACGAAGCCCGATTCCGACTTGCGCGTTCGGTCATTCGTCTCACCGATACGCAAGTAAGGATCCTCCTTGCCACGCACCATCGCCCACCAACGGTTCAAGTCACGACTCAACGTACCCGTACCGATGGAACCTAGTGCATACTGCTTCCCAACTCCGTCAAACTCTATTGCACTATATTTGCTCATTTTCAATCCTCCTTAAATAACATCCATAAATGCACGTTGAACCTTGTTGAACGTAAGGATGCCCCACAATAAAACAATCAACGTGAACAACGTGCAGTAAACCACTGCATACCAGTGAAATGTGCCCTGTCCCAAGAATCCGTATTTAAAGGTCTCGATAATGCCCGTCAACGGATTTGCCCAAATGGCCCACATGTACGCTCCCTTCGTCTCACGCATCACAGAGAGCGGATAGATAATAGGAGTGGCATACATCCAGAGTTGTACTCCAAAAGAAATCAGGAACTTAAGGTCGCGATATTTGGTGGTAAGCGATGTGATGATAAGTCCTGTACCCAGTCCCAGTCCCGCCAACAGAAGAATCATGAGCGGTGTAAGCCATGCGTAGGCGTTTATCTCGAAGGAATAGCCCCAGCAGATGATGTAATACACGTAAATCAACAAGAACAAACAGAACTGTATTCCTAGTTTTATAAGATTGGAAATCACAATACTAATAGGCACCACCAGACGCGGGAAGTAGACCTTTCCGAAGACATTTTGGTTGGCATTGAAGGTGTCCGATGTGCGGTTCAAGCAGTCCGCAAAGTAGTTCCAACACAGCAGTCCCGCCATGTAGAACAACGCCTGCGGCAAACCATCCGTACTAATACCCGCTATGCCACCAAACACAAACATAAACATGAGGGTGGTGAGCAACGGTTGAATGACAAACCACAGCGGTCCCAAGATGGTCTGTTTGTAAAACGTTATAATATCGCGTTTTACATACATCACCAACAAATCACGGTATCGCCACAATTCCTTCGTGTCGATGCTCAGCAGTTTATGTTCCGGACGTATGATGAGGTCCCACGGAGCCTCCTCCTCGTAGTCCATTTTTGCCTTTATATCTGTCTGTTCGTTCATGTCTTTCAATTATTACGTATCGTCTTTTATTCCGACTAGCAAAGATACACAAAAATTTTTATTTTCGTTGTGTAACTTCTATTAAAAATCTTTCCCATCGGCTCATTATGCGTTTTTTGCTATACTCTTGAGCCTTAAGCAGTGCCGCAGCCCCCATTTTCTTGCGTTCTTCGGGGTGGGTAATCATGTATTCCATCTGTTGTGCCAGATGGGTAATATCCCCGTTGTGCGCAATCAGACCATCGACTCCATCCGTGATAATCTCTGCCGGACCTACCGGACAATCGAAAGATACACAGGGGATGCCGCACGCCATCGCTTCAATGAGAACCAACCCGAACCCCTCCGCTCGGGAACTGAGTATCAAGAAGTCGGACTCCAAGTACTCCTTATATATATCCTCCACCGAAGGATGAATGGTCAGTGAATCGTCCACTCCCAATCGTTGGATACACGCCTCAATCTCCGCCTTCTCGTTGCCATCGCCAAAGATGGTGATGTTCCAATCGGGATACTTCCTGCAAATCTTCGCCCACGCTTCCGCCAATAAGTCGAAGCCCTTTTGTCCGTACAGGCGTCCCACGGCAATCATATGTTTGCGCTCCCTACCATCGTGCGTCTGTTCCGGAAAACGAGACAACGGATTGGGGATGTACCTTGCCGGAAAATGTCGTCTCCACTCCCGACAATCCTCTTGCGTGAGCGTCACAACATCATCGTATTTGCTCAGCTTCTTCAACATCCTCTTATCGTATAAACTCTTGAAAAAGAACTTCCAAGCCGACATATCCCCCTTGTGTTTCGGTCCCGCCCGGAGCGTAAAGATATAAGCGATGTGTACCTCCAGTATCTTTTTGCATGCGATGGGGATGTCGGCAATCCATTCCGGACAAAACGAGGTGTTGGCTATCAGAATATCCGGGTGTACACTCTCCAGCGCCTTCAAAAGCCGAGCGTAAAAATCCCTCCGAAATCTCAGAATATCGATGAATCTCTGTGGGTACGGGTGATGATAGATGGAGTGATAGCGTATGCCCCCCAAGTCGATGTGCCGTATCTTGGGAGACAGTGGATAGCCAAACGGCTGACCACACTGGTCGGTAGTGATGAAGACGACCCGATTTTCCGTCTGTTCCGCCAGATAGTTCATCTTGTCCGCCCAAACCCGTTCCAGTCCTCCGCGTATGGCGAGAGAATGATGTATGAATACTATGTTCATGATTTAGACTGAGTTAGTTCGTTGAATAAATCAATCCACATCCTGCCCACCTTCTCTACATGCAGCCTGCGGATGTTTTCGTGAGCACGTTCTCCCATCTGCTGTCGCAGGGAGGCATCCTCAATCATTTGGCAGAGTTTGTCGGCGAGGTCGTCCGTATCTTCCGGTTTCGCCAAGAGACCGTCTTCACCGTCGCGAATTATTTCGCGTGGACCATACGGACAGTCGAATGCCACTACCGGCAGTCCGCATGCCATGGCTTCTGCCATCACCATGCCAAATCCCTCAAAACGAGAGCCTAACACAAAGAAAGAATGTTGCTCCATGGCGGCTTGCGTATCGTTCGTGAAGGGGTGGGGGATGCAGTTCGCTTCCATATCGTATTGTGCGATGTAGCGGCGAAACTCCTCGCCATCGTCGCCGTAAAAATGCAATTTCCAGTCCGGATGTCGTTGCACCACCTTTTGCCACGTTTGCACCAGCAGGTCGAAACCTTTTTGATTGCAGAATCGCCCCATCGCCATTGCTGTGCAGTTCTCTACTCGTTGGGGCTGATTTATATAAAAGGCTAACGGATTGGGGATTACATGTACATTGTGCAACTCCGTCCATTGTTGTGCATCTCTATCCGTCAGTGCCACAAAAGCATCTAGTTTGCGCAGGGATTGTACCAATTGATGCTCCCAAAACTTCTGCAACAGACGGTAGACACTCTGCCATCGTCCTCCGTCCGAAAGCGTACGGAAGTACTTGCGGTTCATGTGTATCTCCCCAATCTTCTTGCTTCCGTCGGGAATGTCGCAGAGAAAATTGATTTCGCGACGCAAGGTGGAGATGGTGATGTCGGGACGCAACTCCATGAGACACTTCGTAAGTTTACGCCGGTATCCACGTTGATGCTTCATATACAAGAAGATACGTCGCCACAACGGTTGGTCCCAAAGTTCCTCGAAGTCCTCGTCTAACCGGATAAGATGTACCTTGGGAGAGAGCGGAAAGAAAGGTGCCTTCTCCTTGGCATCCGTCATGACGATGTACACCTCGTAGCCCGCACAGTCTGCCAAGTAGTTGGCTTTCAGCGTGACCACCCGTTCCATCCCCCCGTGAATGTGCAGTGACGGGATGCAATAAACTATCTTGAGTGCCATGGGTTATTTAAACTTATTCGGAAAAAGCGTACACTCCAACTTGCGCACCGTTTCATATCCCAACAAGCGAATCAACAGCGAGCGTGTGCGGTAATACACCTTCGCCTTGGGAGAAAACCAGGAATTGCTGTAGTGATGTATGGCATAAGTCTGCGGCGTGATTAACACCTCGCGAGAGTCGAACACCTTGGGCGAGAAATAATCGTCCGGAAGAACCACTAGATTCTTCTCATAATCTCTGATACTCAGATGTTTCGCCTCTTCGGTCGTCAGCACCCGCATCGGCTTCCAACCCTTGAGCTCCTCCACCATAATCTCCGGAAGTTTTCGAATATCCATCGTCCCATCCTCCTTCAGGAAGTGGCGACCTTCGTAGTAATCCAAACAACGCTTCGCCCATTCCATTCCCGGTTCCGCGCCCATTACAGCCGCCTCAATCGTGCCCGCCTTTTCCGCCCCCATAAAATAGGGAAGCGTGAGAAGGTCGTCCAACGGGCGAAGGATTTCCACATCGGAATCCAAGTAGATACCCCCGTGGTGATACAGCGCATAAAAACGAATGTAGTCGGCAGCGAACGCATATTTTTTGTGCTCAAAAGCCTCCCGCACCCAGTCGCTCTGCGTCAGCGGGAAACGATGGGTGTCCCACAACATAATCTCATAGTCCGGCAGAAATTTCTTCCACGAAGCTATGCACTTGGCTATCTTGGCGGGATACGCATCGCCGCTCAGCCAACAGAGGTGAATTATCTTAGGTATCATATCGACTTGTTGTTTTTATCTCGTAGTGATTCAAATAGTTGCATCCATTGTGCCATGACGGCATCGATGGCGTAACGTTGTACATCTTTTTGCCCTTGCATGCCCATTTGTTGACGCAAATCCGCGTCCTTCATCAGTCGCATCATTGCCCGGGCAAGGGCGTGTGTGTCTCCGTTCAGCACCAACAAACCATCCTTTTCGTGGTCGATGATGTCGCGCGGTCCGTGCGGACAATCGTACGATACGACCGGTAGTCCGCAGGTCATGGCCTCTACCAACACCAGTCCGAACCCCTCGAAGCGGGAGCTTAGCACAAAAATGGAGTGCCGGGCCATCTCCTCCTCGATTCGTTCTACGGGAGCATGCAGTGTAAAACTTTTTTCAACTCCCTGTGCCTGAATCTGTTGCAGCAGAGCATCGTGCTCCTCCCCCTCGCCGTAGACGGTGAGATGCCAGTCGGGATACACCTTGACAACCTCCGTCCACGCCTGTATCAAGAGGTCGTAGCCCTTTTGTTCCGTCAGTCTCCCCACACTCAAGATGCGCTTAGCGGTGTAGTTACACGGAGCCGCGGGTTGTAGGGTGATGGGGTTGGGGATGATAACCGACTCTTTTACAGACCTCCAACTCTCCGCATCCTTCTTTGTGAGTACCACCAAAGCGTCCAGTTTGCGCACTGCCGCCTCCTGTTTGCGTCGCCAGTATTTCGCCATCAATCGGTGAATACCTCCTCGTTTTTCCATCAGATGGAAGTTGCGGCAGAAGTATTTGGCGATATGTGTTTCGCCTACCTTCACGCTTCCGTCGCGCAGCGTAGACAAGAAATCCATCTCGCGTCCCAGAGTGCTGAGAGTGATGTCGGGGTGAAGTTCCGTGAGCAGCTGCTCAAGCCTATTTTTATAGGTACGCATGCGCGTGAGGTAGTAGAAGAAACGGCGCGGGAGATTATAGGTATATTGTTTTCCGAAATTCAGTCCCAAGTCGATGTGTTTCACCTTGTTAGATAGTGGAAAGGTGAAAGGTTGACCACACTGAGAATCGGTGATGAGAAACACCTCGTAGCCCGGTTGTTCCGCCAGATAATTGGCCTTGGTTGTGAGGATGCGATCCACGCCCCCCATGGTGCAAACGGCTGTGTATATGTAGACTATCCTCATAATGCTTCTATATTTTGTACGACCTTTTGCATCTGATGTGCCCACGATAGATGAGCCACATCCGCCCGTATTTCCGCGGGCTTCGGGTAGTCGTTTGTTTGGATAAAACGGAGTATTTGTGCGATGTCGATGGGCGATTCGTCGGCGGCAAACTTCAATACGTAGGGTTTGTCGTCGAAATCGTCGTCGCATTCGGAGTAAGCAAAACAGAAACCGCGCGCTGCATATTCGCGGTTCTTGAGTGTCTTGATGTGGCTGATGCCGCAACGATGGCGCGCTAAGCTACCTATGGCAAAGTCGGCTTGATTGAAGAGCGCGTTCAACTTCTCTCCGTAGAGAGCACCGTAGAAATGCGCATAAGGTTCTAAGTGATAGAGTTCTATGATTTCACGGAAACCGATGGCATGGATGGATTTCTCCCATTCCGATGGACCAACGCCTCCCACCACATGCAGGTGTACCGTTTGCGATGCATCGGTTCGGTAGTATTCCCCCAGTCCGGTGAGCAGACGATCCACTCCGTGCCAGTAGTGCACCTCTGCCACGAGGATAAGATGCACCTCTCCCGGCTTGTCGGTACGGGGCTGATGCAACGGAAGTTGCTCGAAATCAACTCCGTTGGAGATTCGTATGGTGTGTTGACCGAAGATGATATCGTCGTTGCTGAAGGTTACAATGGCATCCGTTTCTCTTGCCAGAGCCTTGCGAAACACCTTGTCTACCAGCAGTTCCGTGCGTTCTTTGCGCGAGAATCCCGCATATTCCGCATCGTAGGGGTAGGTGGGGATTTCCATGGCAATCCGTATGCCGCATTTGCGCAGGGAACGGAAGAGACGGATGGTCCATGGATTGGCGTTGTGAAAGGAGCGAACGTACACGAAATCAATATGTTGTTCTTTTGCCCACCGAACGATACATTCGTAGCTATATCTTTTTTTGAGAGCCGCAAGTTTTCCCGTTCCGTAGTCACAGATGGGTGTACCGTCTATGTAGCGTATGCGGTGTCCATCGCCGTCCACCGAATAGGTACACAGTGCCACTTGGTGACCGTTGGCTTCGAGCCCCTTCACCTGACTTTGTATCTTCTTGCTTATCCCGCTATGGGGGGATAATCCGTGATATATTAGGAACAGTATTTTCATGTCATAGTACTTCGTTTGCGCGATGTTCTGCAAAAGTACAAAATTTATTTGTTTCTGCAAATTTTTATTGCATAAATGTAGAGGAGGGGGGATGTTTTCATTTACTCAAGTTTCGGATTTGTGTAAACAAC
>CAYSOK010000092.1:0-6741 GCA_964432645.1 uncultured Bacteroidaceae bacterium
TTCCACGAAACGTCCCTACACTGTGGATGGCTCTCTCGTAGTTGTTTACACAAATACGAAAATTGAGTTATCATAACCAAAACTTCAAAAAAATAAAATATTCCTTTGTCGTTTCTAAATCTTTTTTTAATTTTGCGGCAGCATATTGGAAAATTGCAACAAACAAATAAAAAACCTTTAAAAGAAAAGCGAATATAGTGAAGAACCGGAGGCGAATGTGGAGATGAAAAATTCGTTTATTCTTAAGGCCTGAAGAAAGTAAATATTAGATGTGTAAAGTATATGAAGAAAGGATTAACTCTTAAGACGCTTCTGTTCGTTGCCTTGTCTTTCGCAAGCGCAACCACAAACTTGTGGGCTCAAAACGCGGTGATAGATACCAAAAAAGCCGGCGAACTTAAGTCAAAATTCAAGAAAATAAGCACCGACACCATCCGTAGTCTTCAAATCAACGGATGGTTGGACTCTCGAGATTGGGAATTTTTGGTTAGCCAGCAGTTTAACATACTGAGAAGTCTGGACCTCTCCAACGCAACCTATGTAATCAATCCCAAGAATCCCGGCTTCGACAATTTGGAACTACCTATGGAATCCCAAGTCCTTCGCCGGGAAGGCAATGATACGTTGCAGTTCCTCAACTTCCGCAATCTCAAAGCCCTGAAGTTGTTTAAAAACATGGAAGCAAAAGGCGGCGTCAATGCCATCGTTCGCAACATCGACGTAAAGATGCCACTCAAGTCTCTGTCCATCGCATCCATCGAACCGGTGCGCGCTACGGCAGATACCCTTGTGGTGTACGACGAAAACGTGGAAGACGGCAAATACACCAACGTCACCTGCCAGTATCTCTCATTGCCAAAGAGCACCATGGTCTCCTATTACGATGTTCCCGTGAACGGCAATGAAGAGGAGAAAATCTCTTACGCCATGCCCGCAGGATGCCGCCTGAAAGAGGTTCCGCTGATGGTGAAAACCGGAGATATGCACCTGTTTGTCAACAAAGCGGAACCGGGATTCACCTCCGCCCAATATGCCAAATACACGATAGACTTCGTTGCCGTCAAAGGATTTGAAGGTTGTAACTTTACCTCCATTTCCTGGCCCAAGAACCTTACCGAGATTCCCAACGGATGCTTCAAGAACTGCGTGTTCCTGAAATCGTTTGACTGTCCCGAGGTCATCGCCCTGGGAGATTCCGCCTTTATGGGTTGTCGGAGCCTGACAAATGTGAAGTGTATGAATCTGGAACGATTGGGAAGTTATGTGTTCGACGGAACCTCCGTCAAGAGCTATCTCGTCCCCTCCTCCGTTAAGGAAGTATCCTCCCACGCCTTCATGAAATCTCCTATAGAAACGATAGAGTTCACAAGCAATTATCCCCCGTACATCAAGTCGGAGCAGACTGACGAAGCACAAAAGGGACGCTTTGCCGCACTCAATCTGAAGTATGGAGGTTTGGTGGTTGTCCCCGAAAGACGTTTCAACGCCTATTGCGAAGGTGGATACCGCAAGAACAATGTCGTGGAAAAGGGTGCAGAAACGGAGTACTCCTATAATGTATCGGAACCCGGAACCTTGTCGTATATGATTTACGATGAAATGGCTCCTCGCGTCACCTCTCTGGAACTGACCGGTTGCCTATACGACACCGACTTCCAAGTCATCAACAAGTGCGTGAATCTTAGACGCCTGGATTTGAGCCGTTGCCTTATCTTGAAGTCCCAAAACACAGCCTTCGATGAAAAGAAAGGTGACGAATTGGCAAAGCAGATGGTTGCCGATTTGGGCGGCAATGTAGACCTACAGACAAATCGTCAGTTAGAAAAAGGAAACATCTCCAAGGATCTCTACACCACCATCGCTACCAGTCTGTATGAACAATCCATAACGGAGCAAAACGAGGAGAACATAAGAGCCTATCAGTCCTGCATCATGCCGGAACTGGATGGAGAGCGTCTTGCTTACCTCTCTTGCATTATACTGCCGCGTCAACTCAAGAGCGTGGGTCCCTTCTTTAAGAATAGTCAGGCACCCTTCACCGTTGTTCTGCCTCCCTGCTTGGAGTCCATCGGCGAGAAAGCCTTCTACTATACCACCATCACGGATTTGAACTTCCCCGCATCGTTGACGGAAATAGGTGAACGTGCATTCGAGTGTTCCGATATTCAGAAGGTAGACTTCACCACCACTCAGGTAGAGACCATCCCCAACCATGCCTTTGCCGGTTGTACCAGTCTTACCGATGTCAACCTTCTGGCGTCCAACGTACATGTGCTTGGCAACGGAGCCTTCTGCGGCAATCCGAACCTGAGATCTTTTAGAGGTAACAACAACCTCTCCCTCGGTTACTACGCTGTCAGCGGACATCATTACGAAGAACGTGCCGACAAGAAATACGAAGGTGTAGACCTGTGTACCCACGACCTCGTTCTCTATCTCTATAGTCGCGAAAAACCCGATGAGTACATCTTCCTCTCCTCCGAGATAAAGGAGATACACGTACCGCGTGGATGCAAAGCCGCATGGCGTCTGCAAGACTCCAAAATCGCGATTATCGACGATCTCGACATACAATAAAAATCTCTCATATCTAGATGCCGGACGCCCCCTCGGGAGCGTTCGGTTTTTGTTGGTGTACACCACTTTTCCCTGCCAATTTGTATTTTTCCTCTCTTTTATTTTGTCATGTTCGAAAAAACGCGTACCTTTGCATCCACGTTTAAGAACTAACTTCTGCGGAAATAGCTCAGTTGGTAGAGCACAACCTTGCCAAGGTTGGGGTCGCGAGTTCGAGTCTCGTTTTCCGCTCCACAGGTTGCTCCGATGGTGGAATCGGTAGACACGAAGGACTTAAAATCCTTTGGCCAGTGATGGCTGTGCGGGTTCAAGTCCCGCTCGGAGTACAGAACATTGCCAATCGTTTTTCGAAAGATAAACGGTTGGCAATATTCGTTTTTCCGCCGTTCACTACCCGTTATCGTGGAAAAATACCCTTTTAATTCCAAAAAATAGTCTTTTTCCTTTTTTAATCTTAAAAAAAGATGTACTTTTGCGTAAAACTATTATCTAATGCATGAATTCGGAGGAATGGGACAACTGTTCGGACGAGTTTTGCTAAACCGCTCATTCAATCATCGGTTATGAAAAAATATCTCTATTTGAATTCACGCGATGAGTTCTATCGTATAGACATCACCAAGATAGTCTATTTCGAAGCCGACGGCAATTATACCAACGTTGTGCTCAACAACAAGGTGAAGGGAACCGTCTGCATGAACCTGGCACGCATGCAACAGATTCTATCGACGAACTTGCAGAAGTCCGCCTCTGTCTTTGTGCGCATAGGCAAGAGGTACATCGTGAATTTGAGTTATGTATATCATATCGCTGTGCTCCGACAAACCTTGGAACTGAGTGACGGTGAAAACTTTAACTACTCTCTAAACGTGTCAAAAGATGCACTGAAAGGTCTGAGACGGATGATTGTCAGCGGTCTGGTTGGCTCGTCGGAGGAAGAAAAAGTCAATGAGCTGGATTAAAAGTATGTAAGATGGGAAGTCTAAGTGGTAAAACAATTTTAATAGGTAAGGAACCGGGACAAAATCGACTCCTGGTGGCGGTGCAAACAAACGGCGGATATAAGACGGCGGTTGTCGGCGAACCGGGATGTGTGCCCGCTTGCGTCAGTCGATGTCTGCCCCAACAGGGAAAGGCACATGTCAAGATAGAAGTGGGCAACGACGAAACCGTGAAAGTCACCAATTTAAAACCTGAGAACGTGACCTATGTTAACGGCTCCGAGATAGTCTCCAAAACTGTCGCACCGGATGCAAAAGTGGAGTTGGGTATGGAACGTTACGACGTCAATCTGAGTGTGATACTCAATACGGCAACGAGAATCCTTGCCGAACCTGCGGCACCGCAGGGAGGAGAATCCCCCCAAGCATCGTATAACATCGCGCATCTGGAAACCGTGTGGAACACCTATCACGACGGTTTGAGATCTCTGAGAGAAAAGCAGAAACGTGTGAACCTCATCCGCTCCGGTTGCGGAATCTTCACCATGTGCGCCATGCCGTGCATCTTCTTCTTCGGACCTATCGGATATGTGCTCACCAGTATAGGCGTCATAGGCAATATCTATAGTTTCGTGGGACTGAGAAACGACAATTCCGCGGACGCTCAAGAGAAGATGCTCGAGACCTTTCAAGACTCCTACGTGTGTCCCAAGTGCGGTAAGTTCCTCGGTGGATACTCCTATCGCATGATGAAGAAACAGTACGGCATGAAGTGCCCGTATTGCAAGTCTAACTATGTAGAAGAATGATACTATGGCAGATATAAATTTAGGCCTGGCACCCGGCACCACGCTGCGTCAGGGAACATACAAGATAGACCGCGAGTTGGGTCACGGCGGCTTCGGCATCACCTACCTCGCCACCGACCTATCGCTTGATAGACAAGTGGCCATCAAAGAGTTTTTCCCGAAGGACTATTGCGACCGCGATTCCACTACGAGTCATGTCACCCTGGGCACCAAGGGGTCGGCAGAGTTTGTTAATAAGATGAAGGTGAAGTTCTTGAAGGAGGCGCGCAACATAGCCAAGTTCGACTTCTCCGGCATCATCCGCATCTATGCGGCATTCGAGGAGAACGATACTGCTTATTATGTGATGGAGTATATTGACGGCGAATCGCTCTCGGATAAGATCAAGCACCACGGTCCGTTATCCCCCGCCAAGGCGGTGGAGTGTGTCACCAAGGTGGGACGTGCGTTGGCGTATGTCCATGCACATAAAATCAATCACCTGGATGTGAAACCCGCCAATATCATGGTGCGTAGCGAAAACGATGAACCGATCTTGATTGACTTCGGTTTGTCCAAACAGTACGATTCCGAGGGACACCAAACCTCCACAACTCCCACCGGCATCAGTCATGGTTTTGCCCCCTTTGAACAGTATCAAACGGGCGGTGTGCAGGAGTTCTCTCCTCAGTCCGACATCTATTCTTTGGGAGCCACACTCTACTATCTGCTTTCGGGAGTGGTACCGCCGCAAGCACCGCTCTTGGTCGACGATGCGTTGACTTTCCCCAAGAGTGTCCCCTCGAATCTGGTTCCGGTCATCTCAAAGGCGATGGCGGTTTCCAGAAAGAATCGCTACGTGACGATGGATGCATTCTTGAAGGACTTAACGAAGGCTGCCGGGGCTGCGGAAGATTCCGAGGAGACGGAAATGCCGGCATCTCGTCCGGAACCTCGTGTGATTTCTCGTCCGGAACCCCGGCATACTTCTCGTGAAGGAATACGAGTGAAAGAACCGGTGGCGGTGACGCCGGAGAAAAAGAAGACTTCTCTATATATTATAATAGGTATAGTGGTAGCTGTAGCAATTGTAGCATCCATAGTGATGCTTCTACCGGGTAAGAGTGGGGATGCCGAGAAGGCATCAACCTCGGCTGCACAAGATACACTGACCGTGACATCCATGTTCTATCACTCCGCCCTAGGCGATTGCTCCTATACAGGCGAAGTGGATACAGACAGCCTTCCGAATGGAAAAGGTGTGGCTGTGTGGAGTTCAGGCGAAGGCAAAAAATATGACGGCGAATGGGTGCATGGTGTGATGGAAGGGCAAACCACTTACATAGAGCATAGTGGTGATATCTTTGTGGGAACGTTTAAGAACAATGCTTACAGTAACGGCCGTTATACAATCGTCTCCGATGGCTCCTACTTCGAAGGTACTTTTAAAAAAGGTCTGCCGGATACCGGCTTTTGGTATGACAAAAACGGAAAGAAAGATGAAGAGTACAAAAACGGAAAATCAGTAAAGAAATAAGAAAGGAATGAATAGGATTATAGTAATAATATTGTGTGTTTTGGTTCCGTTCTTCGGCTTTGCCCAAGGAAAGGTGACGCGTGGAAATACGAATAAAACGACTCAACAAACGAAAAGAAACGGAAGTTCTCAAAAGAAGACGAAGAAGACGAATACTTCGACTACTACGACAACTACCGCGACCACAACTCCGACAACTCCAATCACAACGACTCAACCGGCGGAAACCCCGAAGCCAACCACTTCATCGTCGAACAACAATTCGGTATATCTTCTCCCGTACAATGCAAACGTGGTATCATACTTTGTAAGTGACGGTGTGACCATTGAAATGGTAAAAGTCTCCGGTGACAACTACGAGATAGGCAGCAATGACGATAGTTCGGAGAAACCGATAGTGAAACCATACATCACCTCTTTTGAGATAGGAAGAACGGAAGTGACACAGAAGTTGTGGACCGCAGTAATGGGTAGTAATCCCTCAACTTTTCGTGGCGACAGGCTCCCGGTGGAGAACATCTCGTGGGAAGACTGCCAAGCATTTATCAAGAAGCTAAACAGCCTAACCGGCAAGAAGTTTCGTTTGCCCAAGGAGTTTGAGTGGGAGTGTGCTGCAAGAGGAGACAAAAAGACAAAAAGTTACAAGTACAGCGGAAGCAACAGCATAGCGGAAGTAGCATGGTACAGTGACAATGCCAATGAACGTACGCACGAGGTAGCGACAAAGTCCCCCAATGCTCTAGGCATATATGACATGAGTGGTAATGTATGGGAGTGGACGGCAGAGAAGTGGTGTCCCAATTACAGTTCTGCTCGCACCGGTCCCGGTTATGTAATTCGCGGCGGTGGTTGGGAAGACGGAGCCAAGTCCGGCAGAGTCTCCACTCGTTACCATGCC